>NZ_JAFAVV010000599.1 GCF_019242285.1 Bradyrhizobium sp. | reverse complement strand
AGCGCAGGCATTGGGATGAACTGTCGGCAAATGGCGGTGCATTGGTAAGATATACCAATATCTGCCTGCCCCGTGTAAAAATTTGAGATATCATGAACGGCCCGCGGGACTAAAATTCGAAGGATTCTAAGAGTCGCTGGAGGCTTGCCATGGCGATCGAACCGCGCCGCCTCGAACTGATGTCCGCGCTGGCCCGCAAGGTGCTGTGGCTGTCGTCGTGGACCATCCACCACGCCAACCATATCCGCCCGAACACCGACGGCCTGAAGGTCGGCGGCCACCAGGCCTCCTCGGCCTCGCTCGCCACCATCATGTCGGCGCTCTATTTCGGCGTACTGCGCCCCGAGGATCGCGTCGCGGTGAAGCCGCATGCGAGCCCGGTGTTTCATGCCATCCAGTACCTGTTCGGCCGGCAGACCCGCGACAAGCTGGAGAATTTCCGCGGCTTCAAGGGCGCGCAGTCCTATCCGTCCCGCACCAAGGATACCGACGACGTCGACTTCTCCACCGGCTCGGTCGGCCTCGGCGTCGCGCAGACGCTGTTCGCCTCGCTGGTGCAGGATTACGTCAAGGCGCATGGCTGGATGAAGGATCGCCGCGAGGGCCGCATGATCGCGCTGGTCGGCGACGCCGAGATGGACGAGGGCAACATTTTCGAGGCGCTGGCGGAAGGCTGGAAGCACGGCCTGCGCAACACCTGGTGGGTGGTCGACTACAACCGCCAGAGCCTCGATGCCGTCGTGCGCGAGGGCCTGTGGGAGAAGTTCGAGACCATGTTCCGCAATTTCGATTGGGACGTGGTGATCGTGAAATACGGCACCCTGATGCGGCAGGCCTTCGCCGAGCCGGGCGGCGAGGCGCTGCGGCGCTGGATCGACAACTGCCCGAACGCGCTCTATGCGGCGCTGTGCTTCCAGGGCGGCGCCGCGTTTCGCAAGCACCTCCAGGACGAGATCGGCGACCAGGGTCCGGTGTCGAAGCTGATCGCGCGTCGCAGCGACGACGAATTGCTGGCGCTGATGTCCAATCTCGGCGGCCATGACACGGTCAGCATGCTGGAGGCGTTCGAGGCGGTCGATCACGACCGTCCGGTCTGCTTCATCGCCTACACCATCAAGGGCGTCGGCCTGCCGTTCCAGGGCCACAAGGACAACCACGCCGGGCTGATGACAGTCGCTCAGATGGAGAAATGGCGCGCCAGCCAGAACATCCGTGCCGGCCAGGAGTGGGACAAGTTCGAGGGATTGGCCGAGGATACCGCCGAGCTCGCCGCGTTCCTCGCCGCCGTGCCGTTCAATCAGCCGGAGCATCGCCGCCTCACCGCGCCGGTGGTCGAGGTGCCGGCGCTGACGTTCAAGCCGTCGGCGCAGATGTCGACCCAGCAGGGTTTTGGCCTCGTGCTGAACGAGGTCGCCCGCGGCGACAGCGAACTCGCTTCGCGCATCGTCACGACCTCGCCGGACGTCACCGTGTCGACCAATCTCGGCGCCTGGGTCAACCGGCGCGGGCTTTTTGCACGGGCGGAAAAAGCCGACCTGTTCCGCAGCGAGAAGATCCCTTCGACCTATAACTGGGACTTCTCGCCCAAGGGCCAGCATCTCGAGCTCGGCATCGCGGAGATGAACCTGTTCATCCTGTTGTCGGCGCTCGGGCTGTCGCATGCGATCAATGGCGAGCGGCTGCTGCCGGTCGGCACGCTCTACGATCCCTTCATCGAGCGCGGCCTCGATGCGCTGAACTACGCCTGCTACCAGGATGCGCGCTTCATGGTCGCGGCGACGCCGTCCGGCATCACGCTGGCGCCCGAAGGCGGCGCGCATCAGTCGATCGCGACGCCGCTGATCGGCATGGCGCAGGATGGCCTCGCCTCGTTCGAGCCCGCCTTTGTCGACGAGCTCGCCGTGATCATGGGCTGGGGCTTTGCGCACATGCAGCGCGAAACCGGCGAGGGTGGCTCGGTCTATCTGCGGCTGTCGACGCGGACCATCGAGCAGCCGCAACGGCAGCTCGGCCAGAACCTGCAAGCCGCCATCACCGACGGCGCCTATTGGCTGCGGCAGCCCGGGCCCAATGCGGAAGTCATCGTGGCCTATACCGGCGCAGTGGCGCCGGAAGCGATCGAGGCGACCGGCTTCATCGCAGAGAGCCGGCGCGACGTCGGCCTGCTCGCCATCACCTCGGTCGACCGGCTCCATTCGGGTTGGACCGCAGCGCGCAAGCTCCGGCGCGACCGCCGCGGTGTGCAGCATCTGAGCCATATCGAGAAGCTGCTGGCACCCTTGCCGCGCGATTGCGGCATCGTCACCGTGATCGACGGCCATCCGGCGGCGCTGGGCTGGCTCGGCAGCGTCCGTGGCCACCGCGTCGAGGCCCTCGGCGTCGAGCATTTCGGCCAGACCGGCACCATCGACGATCTCTACCGCGCCTATGGCATCGACGCCAACGCCATCATCGATGCCGCCGAGAGCCTGACCACCGGCGCCCCGGTCCTGCACCGCAAGATGGCGGTGTGATCTTGCTCTTACCCTCCCCCTCCAGAGGAGGATGAAGGGCTCACCTTGCCACCTTCGTTGCGGCGCGCCATATCCAGCATGAGCCGTGTCGCTGGCTGCCGCATATGGCGGGTTCAATCCGAGGACCTTTCGTGCAAGGATGGTTGCCGAACGCGTCCGTTCCCGTATTTCCGTCGCCCGCAATTCGAGAGGTTAACGATGGTCAATCGCATGCAATTCTACATTGACGGCGCCTGCGTCGATCCGGTCGTCAAGAAGTCCACCCCGGTCGTCAATCCCGCGACCGAAGAGGCGATGTACGAAATTGCGCTCGGCTCCAAGGCCGATGTCGACAAGGCGGTCGCCGCCGCCAAGCGCGCCTTCGAGACCTTTTCGCAGTCGAGCCGCGAGGAGCGCGTCGCGCTGCTCGAGAAGATCATCGGCATCTACAAGGGCCGGATGAAGGAGATCGGCGCCGCCGTCTCCGACGAGATGGGCGCGCCGCTGCCGATGGCGGAGCGGCTGCAGGCCGGCGCCGGCCTCGGCCACCTGATGTCGACGCTCGACGTGCTGAAGAACTACCCCTTCGAGGAGCCGATGGGCTCGGCCATGGTGGTGCGCGAGCCGGTCGGCGTGGTCGGCATGATCACGCCCTGGAACTGGCCGTTGAACCAGATCGCCTGCAAGGTCGCGCCCGCGCTCGCCGCCGGCTGCACCATGATCCTGAAGCCGTCCGAGTTCACCCCGACCTCGGCCTTGATCTTCGCCGAGATCCTGCATGAAGCCGGCGTGCCCAAGGGCGTGTTCAACCTGATCAACGGCCTCGGCCCCGAGGTCGGCGCCGCCATGAGCGAGCACCCGGACATCGACATGATCTCGTTCACCGGCTCGACCCGCGCCGGCATCGATGTGGCGAAGCGTGCCGCGCCGACGGTGAAGCGCGTCAGTCAGGAGCTCGGCGGCAAGTCGCCGAACGTCATCCTCGAAGGCGCCGACCTGACCAAGGCGGTGACCGGCGGCGTCATGCACATGTTCAACAACTCGGGACAATCCTGCAACGCGCCGTCGCGGATGATCGTGCCGCTGTCGAAGATGAAGGAGGTCGCCGCGATCGCCAAGGGCGTGGCCGACAAGACCAAGGCCGGTGATCCCCGCGCCGACGGCACCACCATCGGCCCCGTGGTCAATCGCGTGCAATGGGACAAGATCCAGGCGCTGATCAAGAAGGGCATCGACGAAGGCGCCACCCTGGTCGCCGGTGGTCCGGGCCTGCCCGAGGGCGTCAACAAGGGCTTCTACGTCCGTCCGACCATCTTCGCCGATGTCACCAACGACATGACCATCGCCCGAGAGGAGATTTTCGGGCCCGTGCTGACCATCCTCGGCGCCAACGACGAGGCGGAGGCGATCAAGATCGCCAACGACACGCCCTATGGGCTGGCCGGCTACGTCACGGCCGACACCGTCGAGCATGCGCGCAAGGTCGGCCGCCAGATCCGCGCCGGAAACGTCAACCTGCAAGGCGTGCCGAACGAGCGCGCCGCGCCGTTCGGCGGCTACAAGCAGTCCGGCAACGGCCGCGAATGGGGCAAGTACGGTCTCGAGGAATATCTCGAAGCCAAGGCGGTCGCGGGGTTCAACGCGGCGTAGGCCGTAGCGACGAAGTAGGGTGGGCTAAGACGCGACCGCGTCCGCCGTAGCTCGCAGAGCGAAGGTGGAAGCGTCGTGCCCACCATCTTTCAGCGAGCGTGCTGCAAGATGGTGGGCACGCTTCGCTTAGCCCACCCTACGATTCTTTGCCCATCCTACGATTTCGTGGCTGTCCTACCCGCCGAGCGCGCCTTGTGTGTTGACGTAGAGCGCGTAGATCGACTGGCTCGATGCCATGAACAGGCGGTTGCGCTTGACGCCGCCGAAGCAGAGGTTGGCGCAGCGCTCGGGCAGGGCGATGCGGCCGATCGGCGCGCCGTCGGGCGCGAACACCATGACGCCGTCGAGCTCCGGGCTGCCCATGCCCCAGCCGCACCAGAGATTGCCGTCGATGTCGCAGCGCATGCCATCGGGCGTGCCGGGGCCGGCATCGATCAGCACGTGCTTGTTGGCAATCTTGTCGCCGCCTTCCGAGACGTCATAGGCCAGGATCTTGCGGTTCGGCACGCCGCGGGATTCCACGATGTAGAGCTGCTTCTCGTCGGGCGAGAAGCACAATCCATTCGGCCCGAGCACGCCCTCGGCGACAACCGTGGCCTTTCCGGTCGCGCCGTCGATGCGGTAGACATTGGCATCGATCTCGGGCTCGGCCTTGTAGCCCTCGTAATTGCCGAGCAGGCCGAACACCGGATCGGTGAACCAGATCGAGCCATCGGACTTCACGACAACGTCATTCGGCGAGTTCAGCCGCTTGCCGTCGAAGGAATCGATCAGCACTGTGAGCGAGCCGTCATATTCGATGCGCACCACGCGCCGGCCGC
Organism: Bradyrhizobium sp.; assembly: GCF_019242285.1. Classification (GTDB taxonomy): domain Bacteria; phylum Pseudomonadota; class Alphaproteobacteria; order Rhizobiales; family Xanthobacteraceae; genus Bradyrhizobium. The sequence continues at coordinate 5,855 of NZ_JAFAVV010000599.1, read as the reverse complement.
CATGCTCGCAGGTGACGAGCCGGCCCTGGCGGTCACGGGTGTTGCCGTTGGCGAAGCCGGAGGGCTTGCGGTAGATGCTGACCGCGCCGGTTTCCTCCTCCCACTTGATGATGCGCTGGTTGGGGATGTCGCTGCACAACAGGTAGCGGCCGTCGCCGAACCACACCGGGCCCTCGGCCCAGCGCAGGCCGGTGGTGAGCCGTTCCACCGCCGAGAGCTTCAGCCAGTATTTCTCGAACCGGGGATCGAGCGCGTGGATGGCCGGATCGGGATAATAGGTCGCCGGCTGCCAGCCGAGAGTGTGGGAATTGGCATCTGACATGTGCAGTTCTCGTTGTTGTGTTCCCGCTCGCGGCGGGTTTGACATCCGCTTCGCAAAAATTGCTATCATTGTCGGCCAAGACCCGCAAACAAGACCCGCAAACAAGACCCGCAAAGGGGTCGCCAACATCCTTGAGACCATGAGGGACGAATGCCACGCATCCTGATGACCGGCGCAGCCGGCGGAATCGGCACCAGCCTGCGCAAGCTGCTGCCGCCGATCTATCCGGACCTGCTGCTCAGCGACATCAAGGCGCCGGCCGATCTCGGCGCGAACGAAAAGTTCAAGGCCGCCGAGCTGTCCGACCTCGCCCAGGTCGAGGCGATCTGCGATGGCGTCGACGGCATCCTGCATTTCGGCGGCTATTCGGTCGAGGGCCGCTGGGACGACATCCTGCAGTCCAACATCATCGGCTGCTACAACCTGTTCGAGGCCGCGCGCCGCAAGGGCGTCAAGCGGGTGGTGTTCGCCTCCTCGAACCATGCGGTTGGCTTCTATCCGCGCTACCACCGGATCGGCACCGACGTGACCCCCCGGCCGGACAGCCGCTACGGCGTCAGCAAGGCCTTTGGCGAGGCGACCGGCGCCCTCTATGCCGACAAGCACGGATTGAAGGTGACCTGCATCCGGATCGGCAATTTCGGCGACAAGCCGCTCGATCACCGGCGCCTGTCGATCTGGCTCAAGCCGGAGGATCTCGTCCAGCTCTGCCGGATCGGGCTCGAGCATCCCGACATCCGTTTCGAGATCGTCTATGGTGCTTCCGACAATGAGCGGTCCTGGTGGGACAATCACCGCGCCTATGACCTCGGCTATCGCCCGACCGGCAAGGCCGAAGATTTCCGCGAGCACGCCTTCGCCGAGCAGGCCAAGCTGAAGGCTGACCCGGTCGGCGATTTCTACCAGGGCGGCACGTTCTGCGGCATGGAGTTTTCCGGTGACGGGAGCCGGATCGTCGAGAAGAAGTAGCCGTCATTCCGGGATGGTCCCACCGGGTCCGCGCGAAGCGCGGCCCGATGACAAGCTCCAGACCAGACCCGGAATCGCGAGATTCCGGGTTCGCGCTTCGCGCGCCCCGGAATGACAGGCAGAGGTGGAGAGGGCACGACCATGACCGACGGATTGCGCAAGGGACTGACGAGCTATGGCGATGCGGGCTTCTCGCTGTTCCTGCGCAAAGCCTTCATCAAGGCGATGGGCTATTCCGACGACGCGCTCGACCGCCCGATCGTCGGCATCACCAACACCTACAGCGACTACAATCCCTGCCACGGCAACGTACCAGAGATCATCGAGGCGGCCAGGCGTGGCGTGATGCTGTCGGGCGCCATGCCCTTCGTGTTCCCGACCATCTCGATCGCCGAGAGCTTTGCGCATCCGACCTCGATGTATCTGCGCAATCTGATGGCGATGGACACCGAGGAAATGATCCGCGCCCAGCCGATGGACGCCGTGATCGTGATCGGCGGCTGCGACAAGACGCTGCCGGCCCAGATCATGGCGGCGATCTCGGCCGACCTGCCGACGGCGGTGATCCCGGTCGGGCCGATGGTGGTCGGTCATCACAAGGGCGAGGTGCTCGGCGCCTGCACCGATTGCCGCCGGCTGTGGGCGAAATACCGCGCCGGCGAGATCGACGACCAGGAGATCGAAGCCGTCAACGGGCGGCTGGCGCCGTCGGTCGGTACCTGCATGGTGATGGGCACGGCTTCCACCATGGCCTGCATCACCGAAGCGATGGGCCTGTCGCTGCCGATGAGCGCGACGATTCCGGCGCCGCATGCCGAGCGCTTCAGGCTCGCGGAGGCGAGCGGCCGGGTCGCAGCCGCCATGGCCAAGGCGAAGGGGCCGAAGCCGAGCGCGCTTCTGACCCCATCCGCATTTCGCAACGCACAGGTGGTGCTGCAGGCGATCGGCGGCTCGACCAACGGGTTGATCCACCTGACCGCGATCGCGGGCCGGACGAAGCACCGCATCGATCTCGATGCCTTCGACGGCATCGGCCGCGAGGTGCCTGTGCTGGTCGACCTGAAGCCGTCGGGCGCCCACTACATGGAGCATTTTCACCATGCCGGCGGCGTGCCGAAGCTGTTGGCGCAGCTCGGCGACCTGATCGATCTCGATGCCGGGACGATCGAGGGCCGAACGCTGCGCGAGGTCGTGGCCGATGCCGAGGAGGTGCCGGGGCAGGACGCGATCCGCGCCCGCAATCATCCGATCAAGCCGGAAGGCGGCGTGGCCGTGCTGCACGGCAATCTCGCGCCGCGCGGCGCGGTCATAAAACATTCCGCCGCGAGTCCGCCATTATTGCAGCACACCGGCCGCGCGGTGGTGTTCGACTCCGTCGAGGACATGACCTTGCGCGTCGACGATCCCGATCTCGACGTCAGCGCGGACGACGTGCTGGTGCTGCGCAACGCCGGTCCGAAGGGCGCGCCGGGGATGCCGGAAGCCGGCTATCTGCCGATCCCGAGAAAGCTGCTGCGCGCAGGCGTCAAGGACATGGTCCGGATTTCGGATGCACGCATGAGCGGCACCGCGTTCGGCACCATCGTGCTGCACATCACCCCGGAATCCGCGGTCGGCGGGCCGCTGGCGCTGGTCCGAAACGGCGATCAGATCAGGCTCGACGTCGCGGGCCGCCGTATCGACCTGCTGGTCGATGATGCCGAGCTGGACAAGCGCCGCGCGGCCGTGAGGCCGGCAGCGGCGCCGGAATGGGCAGCCCGCGGCTATGCGCAACTTTTCAACGAAACCATCCTGCAGGCCGACGAGGGCTGCGATTTCGATTTCATGCGAAAAGAAGGGAAATAGGCGCCTCTCGCCGCCCGTGCCGGATGCTCGATTGACAACTCCGCGAGCGCGATGGGATGATTGCCGAAAAATGGCATCATCGGGGAGGACAATCGTGAGACATCGGGCTCCATTCATCGGCGGGTTGCTCGCAGCCCTTCTGCTTGCGGTCGGTGCACACGCACAGGACGTCAAGCACTTCCGGTTTGCCTATGACCAACCGCGCAACACCGGCTATTCGATCGCCGGCGATCTCTTTGCCGACAAGCTCAAGGAGCTGAGCAAGGGGACGATGATCATCGACCAGTATCCGGGCGCCCAGCTCGGCCAGGAGCCGCAGCTCCTGCAACTGGTCAAGGCGGGCGACATCGATTTCGCCATCATCTCCTCGGCCAACACCGCGACGATCTCGCCGCAAGCCGGCGTGATGTCGCTGCACTTTTTGTTCCGCAACGACGCCCATGTGCTCAAGGCGCTGGCCGACCCGCAGGTGTTCGAGGCCATCAAGACCATGATCGACGAGACCGCCCAGGGCCTGCATGTGATCGGCACGGGCTCGCAGGGCGTGCGGCACATCTACAGCAAGAAGGAGGTCCACAACGTCGCCGACCTCAAGGGCATGAAGGTCCGCGTCCAGGCCACCGCCACCGAGGACACGATGTTCCCGGCCTATGGCGCGCAGACCGTGCACATGCCGTTCGGTAGCGTCTACACCTCGCTGCAGACCGGCGTGGTCGACGCCGCCGAGAACAGCATCAACGTCTATCTCGTCAACAAGCATTACGAGGTCGCGCCCGTACTCTCGATCACCGAGCACGAGGCCAACAACGCGCTGGTCTATGTCAGCGACAAGCTCTGGCAGAGCCTTTCCGCCGAGCAGCGGCAATGGGTGCTGACGGCCGCGGCCGAGATCAGCAGCAAGGAGCCGGCGGCGGCCTTCGAGCTGGAGAAGAGCGCGGCGAAGAAGCTGAAATCGATGGGCGTCAAGATCGTCGAGGACGTCGACAAGAAGAGCTTTGACGAGATCGCCGATCCCTATCTCGACAAGCTCGCGAAGGAGCTCGGGCCGCATGCGGAGAAGATCAAGAACCTGATCCGCGCGATCAACTGATGTCCATCGCCGAGAGGCTCGTCCTGCGGCGGCAGCGCCACCTGAAATGGCGCGCGCTGGACCGGCTCGAACTGGTCCTCATGATGCTGTGCGGCGTCCTGTGCTTCGGCTTCTCGCTGTCGGTGACCGCCGACATCGTGACCCGCACCATCGGCCATCCCTGGCTGTGGCTGCAGGAGGTCACCTCGACCCTGTTCATCTATGCGATCTTCATCGGAGCCGCGGTCGCGACCCGCCGCAACGATCACCTCTATCTGACCGCGATCGGGGAGGCGATGCATGGCAGAGCGCGCCTCCTGGTCGAGGTTCTCACGCGCCTCATCGTGCTCGGCGTCGCGCTCTGCCTGATCCGGTACGGCTACCTCAATTTCCTCCGCGGCTTCGGCTCGTTCCGGCTGCCCTCGGGCACGCCGATTGCCTCGCTCTATATCGTGATCCCGCTCGCGGGCGTGCTGATCGCGCTGTTCACGGTCGAGCAGCTGGTCAACGGCATCGTACATGGCTTCGACCATCCGGAGCCGCCATCGGACGACGACAATGCGATCCCGCCACTGATACAGGGCGCCGGGCAGGGGACCGCGTCGTGAGCGCACCCGTCATCCTTGTGTTGATGTCGTTCTGCTTCCTGTTCTTCGGTTATCTCGGCGTGCCGGTGCCGTTCGCGCTGCTCGGCGGCGTGTTCATCGGCGCGACCCTCGCCGACGTGGCGCTCGCCTCGATCGTGCAGAAGATTTTCGATGGCGTGGATTCCGAGGCGCTGCTGGCAATTCCGTTCTTCCTGCTGGTCGGCGAGCTCATGAGCTCGGCCAATGTGGTGGTGCGGATCGCCAACCTCTCGGTGTCGCTGGTCGGCCATATCCGGGGCGGGCTGTCGCAGGTCGTCGTGGTCTTCAGCATGTTCTTCTCGGAGATGTCGGGCTCGACCACGGCCGATGTCGCGGTCATGAGCCGGGCGCTCGGCGGGCCGATGCGGCGCGAGGGCTACGAGTCGGCGTTCATCGCGGCCATCATCGCTTCCGCCTCGACCATCGCGGCCCTGGTACCGCCCAGCATCACCGCGGTTGTCTATGGCGCGGTCGGCAATGTCTCGATCGCCGGCCTGTTCATGGCGGGCGTGGTGCCGGGCTTCATGATCGGCTTCGGGCTGATGATCTACTGCTACTTCTTCGGGCCGTCCGGACTGCGCAAGCCGCGCGCGCCGCTCAAGCAGGTGATGTTCGCGGCGACCGACGCCGCGCTGCCGCTGATGATCCCGGTGATCCTGCTCGGCGGCATCCTGACCGGCTGGTTCACCCCGACCGAGGCCGGCGTCGTCGCCGTGGCGTGGATCATCCTGGTCGTGATCCCCGCGCTCAACCGCGGTCACCTCAAGCAGATCCCGTATGACTTCTGTCTCGCCGGTCTGATCTTCTCGCTGCCGCTGATCACGATCGGCGCCGCCAACGCCTTCGGCTACATGCTGGCCTATCTGCGCGGCGCGATCACCATCGCCGACTGGATCACCTCGATCGCCGGCAACGATCCGCACTACATCATGCTGCTGATGGTGCTGCTGTTCACCGTGGTCGGCGATTTCATCGAGCCGGTGCCGACCATCATCATCTTCATGCCGCTGGTGAACGCGCTGAC
>NZ_JAFAVV010000394.1 GCF_019242285.1 Bradyrhizobium sp. | reverse complement strand
ACAAGACCCCGTGAATAACTCGTCCAAGCACCAGCAGGAGCGCGGCATGCGGCCCCGATCGTCGGTGGCCACCCGAGTCAATTTCGGACAGATTTCGGACGGCGAAAGCTACTGAGACCATTGACCACCGCAGAACGTGTGTTCGTCGCGGCATAGCAATCGCGGCCCCCGGCCGCATGTGGCTAGCTCTGCATCAGTACCCAGATGGGAAGCAATGAATCCGCGAACCCTCCAACATTCGACCATCGCCCCTCGCGCAACGTCTCCGGGACCGCGGTGCGCGATCGCGAGCCGCCCATCGGCGATTATTTCCAAAGAGCCGAAAAGCGATCTGATGTCGGCACGGCCCGAGTGCGACGACTGATTGCCGTGACGATGTCTGCTGGTGAGGTGAAGCTGGCTGCGGGCGGCAGCGCTCTCCGCCAGGTTACAAGAGCTGTTGCTCAACGCAACTAAAGAAACCGAAATCAGCGGCGCTTTTACAAATCTAGCTCAGCAAAAGATTGGCGCACTGATAGTGAGCGCCGACCTGTTCTTTACCAGCCATCTCGACCAACTCATTGCACTGGCGGCTCGCCATAAGATTCCCACGATTTATCAGTGGCGCGATTTTCCTGAGGCCGTCGGTCTGATCAGTTACGGGGCCGATCGCTTCGACATATACTGCCAAACCGGCATCTATGTCGGCAGAGTCCTCAGTGGCACCACACCCACCGACCTGCCGATAATGCAGCCTACCAAATTCGAACTCGTACTTAACCCTGAAACGGCAAAAGCACTCAGCCTCGCGGTCCCCGACTCTATTCTTGTGCGCGTCGACGAGGTGATCGAATAGGACGCAATTTGCTGCGCCGATTGAGTCGGCAATTGGCCGGAACGGGCTTGGCCGAGTATCCGACGGTAGCATTCCGAAGCAAGGCGGACGTCGCTCAGCCCGGTTCCGGAGACCGGCTTTGAACCGTTTTGCCGGTCGCATTAATTCTGATCTCGGCAAAAAGGGTGCAGCTATGACCGTTTGCGCATGCGGCCTTCGTTTTACGGTGCTGACCAGGCTCAAGCAGGCCGAGCGGCGACCGCGACATTCGCACTGTGAGGAAAACGGAGCGCGCTTCCATCAAAGCAAGCGCCGAATTCCTGCAATAGCGCTTCGCGCAACGCGTCGCGGGCAGGCTGATCCATCGCCGCTATTCTGTCTGCCACCGGAGTGGATTTCATCATTCCATTAACAAAAGCTCGTCCATCGGGGGCGAAGAGATCGAGCACAACCTTCTCGACATTCACCGGACTGAAGCCGGCTTGCTCGAACAACGCGCGCATCTCATCCGGGTCGGTGAACCCACAAACCGACCGAATGGCCATCGTCGTGTCCTCGCCCAGATGGCGGCCGAAAGCAACGACCTGCGAGCGCATGAGAGGGTTTTCATCGAGACCACGCGCAGTGCAGAAGATTGCGCGCCCACCTGGCCGGAGGACCCGGAAACATTCCGAGATCGCAACGGGCTTGTCCGGAAAAAACTGTAGTCCTTGTTGGCAAATGAGAGCATCAAAACATCCATCTTCGAATGAAAGGGCTTGGGCATCGGCCTGCTGAAACGAGACGTGCAAACCTTTTGCCCGATCTGCGGCAACAGCCAGCATCCCTGGATTGATATCACCTCCTATCACGGACACACCCTGATCGGCTGCCAGACGAGCAACGACTCCTGTGCCGCATGCCAGATCGAGAAGTTTGTCTCCAGGTTTCAGGTGGGTGCGGCTAAGGAGATCGCGTGCCCACGGAACGAAGATGACTGGCACGAGGAATTCTTCGTATCGCTCGGCCATATCACCGCTCAGTTGCCACACAGTGTTGATCATTCCAGTGCCTACTTGCAGTGCGCAGAGGGCCGACAGCCCGCGAGACTTGCCGCCTCTTTGCATGCACAGTCGATGCGCCATTCTACGTTAATCGCATCCTCAAAGCTTCAAACCCGCCGACCTCCCGATCGAGCAGCCTACCAAGATCAAGTTGCTGGTCAGTTTACGGGTGCCAAGGCTGGGCATCGAGGTGCCGCTGTCTCTGCAGGTCCGGGCCCAACGATTTACTCGAATGGTTGAGCGCGCCGATTGACCGCTCAACGTGCTATGGAAGGGCGTCCGAGTGGCCGCGGTGAGGCTCGGAGAATAATATATGAGACGTCGCGAATTGCTCATGCTTATCGGTGGTACCCCGAGTTTCTGGGTCCTTCCGGCACGCTCGCAACAACCTAATCGGATGCGGCTCATTGGCGTTCTGATGGCGCATTCGCAGAACGACGCGGAGTTTCTGACTTATCTTGATGCCTTTCGGCAGCGGCTTCGCGAACTCGGTTGGGTCGAAGGCCGCAACGTCCTAATAGAAACGCGCTGGGGAGCGCTCGACGACGCGCAGTCCACCCGTCAGGCGGCCACTGAGCTTGTGGCGCTTCAGCCAGACGTAATCCTGACGCAAAACACTCCGCCGACGGGCTCAATGCTTCAAGTGACGCGCCAAATCCCAGTCATCTTTGTGGTTGTCACCGATCCGGTCGGGAGCGGCTTTGTCGAGAGCCTTGCACGGCCGGGAGGCAATGCCACCGGCTTCACCATCATGGAACCCTCGATGGCCGGAAAATGGTTGGCCCTGCTAAAAGAGATCGCCCCAAATGTTGTCCGGGCAGCGTTCTTGTTCAATCCCGCGACTGCTCCATACGTCAACTACTACCTAAAACCGTTCAATGACGCCGCACAAGCCCTTGGCTTAGAGGCGTTTGCTGCCCCTATTCACGGTATCGCGGAACTCGAAATGATAACCGGGGCGCAGGCCAACACGCCAAACACGGGCCTGATCGTGATCCCTGACGGTTACCTGAATGTCCATCGTGCTGAGATCATCTCACTCGCCGCTCGGCACAGATTGCCTGCCGTGTATCCATGGCGCTTTTTTCCCGAGAGCGGGGGCCTGCTCTCTTATGGAAGCGATCAGCGAGATGAGTTCTGGCTCGCTGCGGAATACGCCGACCGCATCCTCCGGGGCGAGAAACCGAGCAGGCTTCCCGTTCAGGCTCCAACCAGATTTGAGCTCGTGGTGAACCTGAGCACGGCCAAGGCGTTGGGGCTGGACGTTCCACCCACGCTCCTTGCCCGTGTCGATCGCATCATCGAATGAGCCGCAAAGGCTCCGAGAGGACACATGAAGCGTCGCGAGTTCTTTACTCTTCTTGGCAGTGCGGTGGCGTGGCCGCTCATGGCGCACGCACAGCAGACGGTCATACCCGTGATTGGCT
>NZ_JAFAVV010000295.1 GCF_019242285.1 Bradyrhizobium sp. | reverse complement strand
GTTGACGATGCCGTTGGCGTCGATGTCGAAGGTCACCTCGATCTGCGGCATGCCGCGCGGGGCCGGCGGAATGCCCATCAGGTCGAACTGGCCGAGCATCTTGTTGTCGGCCGCCATCTCGCGCTCGCCCTGGAAGACGCGGATGGTGACCGCGTTCTGGTTGTCCTCGGCGGTCGAGAAGACCTGGCTCTTCTTGGTCGGGATCGTGGTGTTGCGGTCGATGATGCGGGTGAATACGCCGCCCAGCGTCTCGATGCCGAGCGACAGCGGCGTCACGTCGAGCAGCAGCACGTCCTTGACGTCGCCCTGCAGCACGCCGGCCTGGATCGCCGCACCGATTGCCACGACCTCGTCGGGGTTGACGCCCTTGTGCGGCTCCTTGCCGAACAATTGCTTCACGACCTCCTGGACCTTCGGCATGCGGGTCATGCCGCCGACCAGCACCACCTCGCCGATCTCGCCGGCGGTGACGCCGGCGTCCTTCAGCGCCTTGCGGCAGGGCTCGATGGTCTTCTGGACGAGGTCGTCGACCAGCGCCTCGAACTTGGCGCGGGTGAGCTTCATCGTCAGATGCTTCGGTCCGGTCTGGTCCGCGGTGATGAACGGCAGGTTGATCTCGGTCTGCGTCGTCGACGACAGCTCGATCTTGGCCTTCTCAGCGGCCTCCTTGAGGCGCTGCAACGCGAGCTTGTCGTTGCGCAGGTTGATGCCCTGCTCCTTCTGGAACTCGTCGGCCAGATAGCCGACCAGGCGCATGTCGAAGTCCTCGCCACCGAGGAAAGTATCGCCATTGGTCGACTTCACCTCGAACACGCCGTCGCCGATCTCGAGGATGGAGATGTCGAACGTGCCGCCGCCGAGATCGTAGACGGCGATCGTACCGGTCTTGGTCTTGTCCAGGCCATAGGCCAGCGCCGCCGCGGTCGGCTCATTGATGATGCGCAGCACCTCGAGGCCCGCGATCTTGCCGGCATCCTTGGTGGCTTGGCGCTGGGCGTCGTTGAAATAGGCGGGAACGGTGATCACCGCCTGATCGACCTTCTGGCCGAGATGGGCTTCCGCGGTTTCCTTCATCTTCTGCAGGATGAAGGCGGAAATCTGCGAGGGCGAATAGGTCTTGCCGTCCGCCTCGACCCAGGCATCGCCGTTCGACGCCTTGACGATCTTGTAGGGGACGAGCTTCTTGTCCTTCTCGACCATGGGGTCGTCGTAGCGGCGGCCGATCAGGCGCTTGACCGCGAAGAAAGTGCGTTCGGGATTGGTCACCGCCTGGCGCTTGGCAGGCTGGCCGACGAGGCGCTCGCCGTCATCGCTGAAGGCGACGATCGAGGGGGTCGTCCGCATGCCCTCGGCATTCTCGATGACCTTCGACGTTTTGCCGTCCATTACGGCGACGCACGAATTCGTGGTGCCGAGATCGATCCCAATGACCTTTCCCATGGTCCTCATGTCCTTCCGTTTGCGGCAGGTCGGCAGGGCCCTGATGGCACCCCAGCCCGTACCCCCTTCAGATCAAAAACTCGCGATATTGCGATTGGTGAGGCTCATATAGGAGGGGGGCCCCCGCCCGCAAGGACTACACCGCAATCCCGGCGCATGAAACCGCACGTCAACGGAAGATCGTGTCCTGAGCGCCGTGGGCTCGCCCGATCGATAATACCTCGTTAACATGTGCGGCCGCGAAGGTCCGTGCCCATGCAGGCCACGGGACGCGGGACGCGGCTGTTGTCCGCCCGCGAAAACCGTTAAAAGCGGCGCGCCGAAACTGGCCTTGACCGAATGTGGACCGGCCGCCCGGCGGTCCGAACAGACGGGGTAGTTCATGAAGTGCTTTCGACTATTGAACGCGGTGGCGTTGCTCCTTGTAGCGATGCCCGCTGCCTTTGCCGCGGACGCCACCTTTCCACCGGGTCAGCGGGTGGGGTTGACGCCGCTGATCGGTCTGGTCCGCGCCAAGTCATTCCCCGGCTTCGAGTCGGAGGATCAGCACGTCAAGGTTCTCGTCGCCGAGCTGCCCCCGGGCGCCTACACTGAGGTCAAGAGCGCCGCCGAGGCCGCGCCCGTTGCGCCGGGCGTGGTCAGGCCGCAAAGTCTGGAAACCTCAGCCGGCACCGCCTACTACACCGTCGAGAGCGCGAAAGACGGCGCCACCGCGGTGAAACGCTATTCGATGATCGTCTCGGGCGGCACCTTCTCCGGCTACGTGGCCGTTCAGGTTCCGGAGGATACGGCCAAGATCTATTCCGACGACGCGGTCCGCCAGATGTTTGCCTCGGTCACGACCCGCAAGGACGTTCCGGTCGACGAGCAGCTCGGCCTGATGCCGTTCAACGTCACCGAACTGAGTCATTTCAGGAATGTCCGCACGGTGGCACCGGGAGCCGCCATCGTCCTCGCGGATAGCGACGAGACCAAGGGTTTCGAGGCCGCCCCCTTCATGGTGATCGCCATCGTCGGCACGTCCCCGCAAGAGCCGGGTGATCGCGCACGTTTCGCGCAGGAAGCCGCAACCCAGATTCCCGGCATGCGCGACGGCCGGATCACGATGTCGGAGCCGATCCGCATCGGCGGCCTGCCGGCCTTCGAGACGCGGATCGACGCGACCAGCGGCAAGGACAACACGCCGGTCACGGTGGTGCAGTGGCTGAGATTCGGCGGCGCGAGCACGCTGCGCATCGTCGCCAGCGCACCGCGTGACCAATGGTCCGATGCGTTTCCGCGCTTCCGTGCCGTGCGCGACGGAATTCAGCCGCGCGGTTAGCTGGCCGTCAGCGGTCGGCAGGCCGATCAGGCCGCGTCGGTCGGCTCGTTGCCATTGGCGGCGGGAGCGGCAGGCGCCGCCCTGGCGCCGCCCTTCGACACGCCGACCAAAGCGGGCCGCAGCACCCGCTCGCCGATCATGAAGCCCGCCTGCACCACCTGCACGACCGTGCCAGCAGGGACGGACGGATCGGGCACCTCGTACATCGCCTGCTGGAAGTTCGGGTCGAACTTCTCGCCCGACGGATCGAACTTCTTGACGCCGTTCTTCTCCAGCGTGTTGAGAAGCGACCGCTCGGTGAGCTCCACGCCCTCGATCAGCGCCTTCAGGCCGGGCTCGGCGGAGGCGCGCGCCTCCGCCGGCACCGCGTCGAGTGCACGCTGCAGATTGTCGGCGATCTCGAGCACATCGCGCGCGAAGCCAGTGATGCCATATGTCCGCGCATCCGCGACCTCGCGGCTCGTGCGTTTGCGCAGATTCTCCATCTCGGCGAGCGTGCGCAACATCTTGTCGCGTGCTTCCGCCACCTCCTTGGCCAACGCTTCCGCCGCCCCGGCTTCCGGGTCATCGGGCATGATGTAGGGCTTCGAAACCACGGGTTCGCTCGCCTGCCCCGGGTTCACCGGATCATTCTTCTGCAGGTCGTGATCGGTCATGGAGGGCCTTCTCGAACATCGGCTGAATGGGTGGGGTGTTTGTCGGCCGGGATATCGTGCTTTGGGGTGCGAAAATCAAGCGCCCGTGATCGGGCGCAGTTGTGGCGCTAGCCCCCCAAAAGCCGGCTCACGATGCGCGCCGCGTAATCCACCGTCGGGATGACCCGCGCATAATTCAGCCGCGTCGGCCCGATCACGCCGAGAACGCCGACAATGTGGCCGGCGCCGTCGCTGTAGGGTGCGAGGATGGTGGAGGAGCCGGACAGCGAGAACAGCTTGTTCTCCGATCCGATGAAAATCCGCACTCCCTCGGCCCGCTCGGCGCGCCCGAGCAGGTCGATCAGGCCGCGTTTGGTCTCGAGATCGTCGAAGAGCGATTTCACCCGCTCCAGATCCTCCAGCGCATGCAGATCCTCCAGGAGATTGGCATGGCCGCGCACGATCAACTGGCGGTCGTCGCTCTCGCCGCCGGACCAGCCCGCAATGCCTGCCGCAATGATCTTCTGCGTGAGCTGATCGAGCTCGGCGCGGTCCTCCGCCAGCGCGGTCTCGAGCTCGAGCCTTGCTTCCGCCAGGGTTCGGCCGCGGATGCGCGCGTTGAGGAAGTTGCTCGCCTCAGTGAGCGCCGAGGAGGGAACGCCGGGCGGCAGGGTCAGCACCCGGTTCTCGACCTGGCCGTCCTCGCCGACCAGCACGACCAGCGCACGCTCCGGTTCCAGCCGCACGAACTCGATATGCTTCAGCCGCGAATTGGATTTCGCGGTCAGCACCACCGCGGCCGCACGGGTCAATCCCGACAGCCGGGTCAGCGCCTCCTGCAGCGCCGCTTCCACCGTCTGCGCCCGGCCGACGGCGGCAAGCTGGCTCTCGATCGAGCGTCGTTCGGCCTCGGAGAGATCGCCGAGTTGCATCAGGGCGTCGACGAAGAACCGCAGCCCGCGCTCGGTCGGGAGCCGGCCAGCGGAGGTGTGTGGCGCATAGATCAGGCCGAGTTGCTCCAGATCGGCCATCACGTTGCGCACGGATGCCGGCGACAGCGGTATCGCGATCAGGCGGGAGACGTTGCGCGAGCCGACCGGCTCGCCGGTCGCCAGATAGCTTTCGACGATCTGGCGAAAAATGTCGCGTGAGCGCTCGTTGAGCTGCGCCAGCCCCGCATGCGGCGAAATCAGGCCGATCGGATCATGGTGAGCCACACTCTACTCCCTGACAACCCCCCATAATCTGTCCCGCGGGGGGCCCGGTGACAAGCGGTCAATGGCGGCTCGAAAAGGACGGTTAAGGCCTTGCCGCACCGCGCACACGATCCTACAAGCTCGGCAAGCCATACCGCCGGTCAACTTTCCTGGAGGACTTCATGCGGCCAAGCCGCCGTGCCCCTGACGAACTGCGCGCCGTGTCGCTGGAGCGGGGCGTCGTCAAATATGCGGAAGGGTCCTGCCTGGTTAAATTCGGCGACACTCACGTGCTGGTCACGGCGACGCTCGAGGACCGGCTGCCGCCTTGGCTGAAGGGTCAGGGCCGCGGCTGGGTGACGGCGGAATACGGCATGCTGCCGCGCGCAACGCTGGAGCGCACCCGGCGCGAGGCCTCGGCCGGCAAGCAGAGCGGGCGCACGGTCGAGATCCAGCGGCTGATCGGCCGGGCGCTGCGTGCAACCATCGACCTCGAATCGCTCGGTGAGCGGCAGATCACCGTCGACTGCGACGTGTTGCAGGCCGATGGCGGCACCCGCACGGCCTCGATCACCGGTGCCTGGGTCGCGCTCGCCGACTGCGTCGCCTGGATGAAGACGCGCAACATGATCAAGACCAACGTGCTCCGCGACCAGGTTGCCGCGATCTCGTGCGGCATCCACCAGGGTACACCGGTGCTCGACCTGGATTATGCCGAGGATTCGGAAGCCGACACCGACGCCAATTTCGTCATGACCGGCGACGGGCGCATCGTCGAGGTGCAGGGCACCGCGGAGAAGACGCCGTTCTCGCAAGAGGAGTTCCTGGCGCTGATGGAGTTGGCCCGCAAGGGCGTGGCGCGGCTGGTGGGCTTGCAGAAAATGGCGGTCGCGTAGTTCAGCATGCATCGGCGCATCGAAGGCAGACTGGTGATCGCGACCCACAATCCCGGCAAGCTCGCCGAGATGCGGGAGCTGCTGGCGCCCCACGGCGTCGAGGCGGTCTCGGCCGGCGAGCTCGGCCTCGGCGAGCCCGAGGAGACCGGCAATACCTTCGCGGCCAATGCGCAGATCAAGGCGATCGCGGCGGCCGAGGCCGCAAAGCTTCCGGCCTTCGCCGATGATTCCGGGCTCGTGGTCGACGCGCTCGAGGGTGCGCCCGGCATCTACTCCGCCCGCTGGGCCGGACCCGGCAAGGACTTCAACACGGCGATGGCACGAATCGAGCGGCTCCTGCAGGAGCGCAATGCGACCGCACTGGACAAGCGCAAGGCTCATTTCGTCTCCGCGCTGTGCGTGGCCTGGCCGGACGGCCATCTCGAGGAGGTCGAGGCACGCGCCGACGGAACCCTGGTCTGGCCCCCCCGCGGAACCGCCGGCTTCGGCTACGATCCGATGTTCATGCCGGACGGTTTCGACCGCACGTTCGGCGAGATGACTGCTGTGGAAAAGCACGGCCTGCCGCCGCTGGGGCTCGGGCTCTCGCACCGGGCCCGGGCCTTCGTCAAGCTCGCGGAGATCTGCCTTGACCGGCGCTGAGCGGCAAGCCTTCGGCGTCTACGTGCACTGGCCGTTCTGCCTGTCGAAATGCCCGTATTGCGACTTCAACAGCCACGTCCGCCAGACAGCGATTGACGAGGCCCGGTTCGCTGCGGCCTTCGCCCGTGAGATCGCGACCACGGCAGAGCGCGTGTCGGGGCGGGAGGTGTCGTCGATCTTCCTGGGCGGCGGCACGCCCTCGCTGATGGCGCCGGCGACGGTGGGCGCCGTCCTGGAGGCGATCGGCAAGCACTGGCGCGTCGGCTCCGACGTCGAGGTCACGCTGGAAGCCAACCCGACCAGCGTCGAGGCGACGCGCTTTGCCGGCTACCGCGCAGCCGGCGTCAATCGTGTTTCGCTCGGGGTGCAGGCGCTGGACGATGCCTCGCTCAAGGCGCTGGGCCGGCTGCACACGGCGCGCGAGGCGCTGGATGCGGTGGCGATCGCCCGCCGCAGCTTCGCGCGCTATTCCTTCGACCTGATCTACGCCCGCCCCGGACAGACGCCGGAGAAGTGGGCCGACGAGCTCGAGCGCGCCATCGCCGAGGCCGCCGAGCACCTGTCGCTCTATCAACTGACCGTCGAGGAAGGCACGCCGTTCTTCGGGCTGCATGCGGCCGGGAAACTCGAGACTCCGGACGAGGCCACGGCGCGCACGCTGTACGACGTCACCCAGGCGATCTGCGCCCGGCACGGATTGCCCGGCTATGAAATCTCAAATCATGCCCGTCCAGGCGCGGAGTGCCGGCACAACCTGCTGTACTGGCGCGGCGAGGAATATGCCGGCATTGGTCCGGGCGCGCATGGCAGGCTGGACATCGACGGTATCAGGCATGCGACGGCCACCGAGAGGCGTCCTGAATCCTGGCTGATGCGGGTCGAGGCGAACGGCCATGGCGTCGTCACCGACGACTGTCTCAACAGCGAGGAGCGTGCCGACGAGTTCCTGCTGATGGGCCTGCGGCTGGCGGAAGGCATCGATCCGAAACGCTATGCGCAGCTCGCCGGTCGCCCGCTCGATCCGGCGCGCGTCGCGCTGCTGCGCGAGGAAGGGGCGATCACGGTCGATGCCGATGGCCGGCTGCGCGTGACCCAGGCCGGATTTCCCGTGCTCGACGCGGTCGTAGCCGACCTCGCCGCCTAGACATTTCGCTCAAGCGCCAAAGCTCTTCGGCGAGCCCGCGACCGGCACGCCGCCGCCGGAGGCGACCCGCATTACGGCGAGTCCCCGCTCATTGGTGCCGTCGGGTCGGAACCTGAACAGGCCGTCGATGCCGGCAAATCCCGACGAATTGGTCAGGATCGCAGGCGTGTAGTGTGGTCCACCGCCCGGCGTCTGGGCCAACGCAGCCGTCAGCGCCACCGCGTCATAGGCCAGGGTCGCCGTCCGTACCGGCTCCGAGCCGAAACGGGCGCGATATTTGGTAGAGAAGCCGCGGAAGCCGGCCGGATCCGGCGCCGCATAGAGTCCGCCCTGCAAGGCAGCGCTTGCGAACACCCGCGGATTGTCCCACAGCCCGGTGCCGAGCAATTGGACGTTGCGCAGATTGGCGCCCGCCGCCGTCAGCGCGTCGGCCATCGCCACGACGCCTTCGCCGTCATCGGCAAGCAGCAAGGCATCCGCCTGTCCGAGCGCCTGCGCGATCGTCCGCGCAGGCGTCGCGCGATCGCCGCCATATTTCTCGAATGCCACGATCCGTCCACCCCGGCGGCCGACCGCCTGCTTGAACGCCAGCTCTACCACATTGCCGTAGGCGTTCTCGGGCAGGAGCGCGGCGAAGGATCGTTTCCCGATGCTCGCGGCATGGTCGACGATCCGGTTGACATCGGACTCGGGCTGGAAGCTCAGCAGATAGACCCCCCGGCCGGCGACGCTGGAATCGGTCGAGAACGCGATGCAGGGGACGTTGCGCGTCCTCGCGACCTGCGCCGTCGCCGGAACCGAGCCGGCGAACAGCGGCCCGAGGATGATCTGGGCGCCTTCGTCGAGCGCCTGCTGCGCGGCTTGCTGGGCGCCTTGTGGAGTGCCACCATCGTCCTTGATCAGGAGCTGGACGTTGGCCGTCTGGAAAACGGCAAGCGACATCTCGGCCGCGTTCTTCATCGATGCGGCGGCCAGGCTGGCATTGCCGGACGCTGACAGCGGCAGGATCATGCCGACCTTGACCTGCCCGTTGCCGGCGGCCGACGGGGGCTGAGCAGGCCCGGTCGGAGCAGCCGCAGACGGCTGCGCCTCCGCGCCGAACGGCTTGGAAAACTGGCTGAAGCTCTGCTGCGCGCTGGCGCAGGCCGACAACAACGGGGCGCCGAGCATGAAGCCGATCGCGGTTCGCCGGCTCGGCCTCGCAGCCTGCCGACCCGATGCACCAGACCTCGATTGCAGCAAGCCCACCATTGCGTCTCTTGGCTCGGCCGACCTGCGGCGGCCATTACCCTCCTTGAACAGGGCCGGAGGGCCGATTGAGGCATATTGTCGGCGAAAAGTTAACCAAAACAAAAGAATTAGGTGGCCGCCGCGTGAGGATCGCTCCCGACATGAAAGCGGTTCGACCAGCGCGTCGCGAGGTACGCCCGGCTCCCAAATTCTGGCGCTAGAACGATCTCCCCCGTAAGGTGGCATTATGCGCGCAAAACCGGCTTCGATAAATACCGATGGCGGGGGAGAGATCGCCGCCCGTAGTTTTACCGTCGGCGGACATCTGCTGACCGCGCCGCGCGTCGCACCCGGCCTCCATCTGGTCGCGACCCCGATCGGCAATCTCGGCGACATCACCCTGCGGGCGCTTCAGACGCTGGCGGGCGTCGACGTCATCGCCTGTGAGGACACCCGCATCACGAGGCGGCTGGCCGAGCGCTATGGTCTCAATGCGGCGCTGACCCCCTATCACGAGCACAACGCCGCCACGGCACGGCCGAAACTGTTGTCGCGGCTCGCCGAAGGCGGCGCCGTCGCGCTGGTCTCGGACGCCGGTACGCCGCTGATCTCGGACCCGGGTTTCAAGCTGGTGCGCGAAGCCGCCGCCGCTCGCATCGCTGTGTTTGCCTTGCCCGGTCCTTCCTCGGTGCTGGCAGCGCTGTCGGTCGCGGCACTGCCGACCGACCGGTTCTTCTTCGAGGGTTTCCTGCCGCCGAAGGAGGCAGCGCGGCGGGCCCGGCTCGCCGAGCTCGCCCGGATCGATGCCACGCTGGTGATCTTCGAAGCCGGCAGCCGCGTCCAGGACACGCTGCGCGATCTGGCTGCGGCCATGGGCGCGCGCGAGGCGGCGATCTGCCGCGAACTGACCAAGCTGCATGAGGAGGTGACGCGCGGCGCGTTGAGCGAACTCGGCGCCAACGCGGAAGCGCTCGAGCCGCGCGGCGAGTTCGTCCTCGTGATCGGGCCGCCGGCCGAAGTGCAGGTGCCGGCGGAAGCGCTCGACGTCCTGCTGCGCGATGCCCTTCTGACCCACAGCGTCAAGGACGCGGTGGCGCAGGCGGTCGAGCTCTCCGGCCGGCCGCGCCGCGAGATCTATGCGCGCGCGCTGGAGCTGTCCCGGCAAAGAAAGGGCGAGCATGGCGATGACTGATCGCGCATCTCCGCCGCCCGAGGCAGCGGCCTCGCCCGAGCGGGTCGCGGCCTTTCGCACCGGGCTGTCGGCGGAAACCCGCGCCGCTGCTTATCTGATCGCGAAGGGCTATCGGATTCTGGCCAAGCGCTTCAAGACACCGCATGGCGAGATCGACCTGATCGCACGGCGCCGCAATCTGGTGGCCTTCGTCGAGGTCAAGGCCCGCGCCACGCTGGAGGATGCCGCCTTCGCGGTGACGCCCCGTCAGCAGAGGCGCATCATCGACGCCGCGCAGGCCTGGCTCGCCGCGCATCCCGAGCACGCCGAATTCGAGCTGCGATTCGATGTGATCCTGATTGCGCCGCGGCACCTGCCGCGCCATCTGTTGGCTGCCTTCGACGCAAGCCCTTGAGATGAACCCGCCGCAAACCGGACCCTGCCCATGAAATTGAACGTCGCCGTCCAGATGGACCCCATCGCGCGCATCAACATCCGCGGCGATTCGACTTTCGCGCTGCTGCTCGAAGCCCAGAAGCGCGGCCATGGCCTGTCCTACTACACGCCCGACAGACTGTCGCTGCGCGGCGACGAGCTCGTCGCGCCGATCCAGCTTCTCACCGTGCGCGACGAGCCCGGCAACCATTTCACCCTCGGTGAGCCGCACCCCGAGCCGCTGTCGGCGTTCGACGTCATCCTGCTCCGCCAGGACCCGCCGTTCGACCTCGCCTACATCACCTCGACCCATTTCCTCGAGCGGCTGCATCCCAGGACGCTGGTCGTGAACGATCCGGCGAGCGTGCGCAACGCGCCGGAGAAGCTGTTCGTGATGAACTTCCCGCAACTGATGCCGCCAACCCTGATCTCGCGCGAGCTCGACGAGATCAATGCATTCCGCGACGAGCATGGCGCGGTGGTGATGAAGCCGCTGCACGGCCACGGCGGCGCGGCGGTGTTTCGGATCATGCCGCAGGACATGAATTTCGGCTCGCTGTTCGACATGTTCTCGGTGACTTTCAAGGAGCCCTGGGTGATCCAGCGCTTCATTCCCGAGGTCAAGCACGGCGACAAGCGCATCATCCTGGTCGACGGCGAGTTCGCCGGCGCCGTCAACCGGGTGCCGGCACCCGATGACCTGCGCTCCAACATGGTGCGCGGCGGCGCGGCGCAATCGACCGAGCTCTCCAATCGCGAGCGGGAGATCTGCGCGACGCTCGGCCCGGCGCTGCGCGAGCGCGGCCTCCTGTTCGTCGGCATCGACGTGATCGACGGCAGGCTGACCGAGATCAACGTGACCTCGCCGACCGGCATCCGCGCCATCGCCAGGCTGGGTGGCCCCGACGTCGCCGCGAAGATCTGGGATGCGATCGAGGCGAAGCGGGTCGCCAGGTCGCCGGCATAGCCGTCGCGTACGACCCTCACCACCAACTGACAGCTTTCGATTGCGCATGATCGAAACGTCGGGATGGCCGTGCATTCGTCCATCGGCAACCTCGGGTTGGCTGCTCCCGCGATAACGCGCTGTTCACCATGAGGACGAATCCACCGTCCGCGCCCACCGCGGCGGCCGGCTTTCAAGTTCGCTTATACCTTTGCCGCCTAGTCATGCTGGAGGGGAGGGTAGCGTCGTGAGGCGCTGCCCTTGCAGGGGCAATAGTTAAGCGTATGCGTACCGTTCGAATCTTCGCTCCGACCACCGTCGTTGGCGGCAGCACCGATCATGCGTGTTCATCCGGACCGGTTGCGCGACCGCGTGCTGCGGACACGCCCGCGGCCAATCCCGAGCGACTACGGTTGCGGAGAACGTCATTGCGAGCGATCGCCGCCCGGTTGCTGTCGCTCGTGGCCGTCCTGTCGTTGACGATCAGTCCGGCGGCCACGCCTGTGCTCGCCAGCGATTCGCATGCCACGGCGGAGGTCACGGGCAGCGTGCCGGCCAAGACGCGCTCTCTCAATCTCGGCGTCAGCAAATCCGTCGTCATCGATCTGCCGCGCGACATCAAGGACGTGCTGGTCGCCGATCCCAAGATCGCGAACGCCGTCATCCGTTCTCCGCAGCGCGCCTACATCATCGGCTCCGCCGTCGGCCAGACCAACGTCGTGTTCTTCGATGCCGAGGGCCAGCAGGTTGCGGCCTACGACATTGCGGTGACGCGCGATCTCAATGGCGTGCGCGCCGCCTTGCGCAAATCGCTGCCGGGCGTGCAGATCGAAGGCGTGGGCGACGGCGTCGTTCTCACCGGTTCGGTGTCGAGCCCGATCGAGGCGCAGCAGGCCGGCGACATCGCTGCGCGGCTGGTCGGCGGCGGCGACAAGGTGGTCAACAGCATCGTCGTGCGCGAGCGCGACCAGGTGATGCTGAAGGTGAACGTCGCCGAAGTGCGACGCGACATCATCAAGCAGATGGGTATCGATCTCGCCGCCAGCATGAATATCGGCACCGCGATCGTGAACTTCAACAACAGCAACCCGTTCACCGCGGCCGGCGCGCCGCTGGTCTCCAGCAACGGGCTGCAGGCCCTGTCGGTCCTCAAGGGCGTGCCCACGGTATCCGCGACCATGCGTGCGATGGAGAGCGCGGGCGTGGTGCGGACCCTGGCCGAACCCAACCTGACGGCGATCTCCGGCGAGTCAGCGACCTTCATCGCGGGCGGCGAGTTTCCGATTCCCGCCGGCTATTCGTGCGATCCGTCGACACATGTCTGCACCACGCAGATCACCTACAAGAAATTCGGCATCTCGCTCAATTTCACGCCGGTGGTGCTGACCGAGGGGCGCATCAGCCTGCGGGTCATGACCGAGGTTTCCGAGTTGTCCAACGACAACGCCATCACGGTGTCGCAGGCGCTGAGCGGAAACTCGACGAACTCCATCACCATCCCATCGGTACGCACGCGCCGCGCCGAGACCACGCTGGAGATACCGTCCGGCGGCTCGATGGCGATGGCGGGTCTGATCCAGCAGCAGACCAAGCAGGCGGTGAACGGCTTGCCGGGCGTCGACCAGCTTCCCGTTCTTGGGCAGCTGTTCAGGAGCCAGGACTACGTCAACAACGAGACCGAGCTGATGGTGCTGGTGACGCCCTTTGTGGTCCGCGCCGTGCCACAGCGGGAGTTGTCACGGCCGGACGACGGATTCGCACCGGCCGCCGATTCCGACGCGGCTCTGCTGGCGCGGATCAACCGGATCTACGGCGTTGCCGGGCGGATCGATCCGGCCACCGCCTACCAGGGCAATTTCGGCTTCATCATCGACTGAGACGACGGGCAGCATCAACGCGCGATGAGGACAGCCATGATGAATATGTTCAAGGTCCATTGCCGCCGGGTTTCGCCCTTCCTGTTGGTGGCGTTCGCCGGCGTTGCGCTGGCAGCGTGCGCGCCATCCACCGATGCCATCGTCACAGGCGATGTTCCCAGCGACTACCGGCTGCGTCATCCGATCGCGATCACGGAAGCTGAACGTTCAATCGTGATCTTCGTCGGTCGGCAACGCAGCGGCCTGACCGGGCCGGAGCACGGCGACCTCGTCGGGTTCGCGCGCAACTGGGTTCGCGAGGGAACGGGTCCCGTCATCGTCGATGTGCCGGTCGACACGCCGAACGCACGAGCTGCGGCAGCAACCTCTCCGGAAGTGCGGGCGGCGCTGGAGGCAGGCGGCGTGCCCGCGCGCGCCATCGCGATGCGGCGCTACCGCCCGGGGGATGACCGAACGCTGGCAACGATCAGGCTGAGCTATCCGAGAATCGCCGCCACCGCGGGCCCCTGCGGCGTGTGGCCGGACGATCTCGGTCCTTCACTCGCGAACCCGGTCCACGATGAGAACAAGCCGTATTTCAATCTTGGCTGCGCCACCCAGCGCAACCTCGCGGCCATGATAGACAACCCGTCGGACCTCGTGCAGCCGCGTGCGGAAACGCCGGCCTACACGATGCGGCGGACCGCAGGGTTCGACAGGTACCGGAAGGGCGATCCCACCACGACCACCTATCCCGAGGCCGACAAGGCCAAACTCACGATGACCGGCCAATGAGCAGCTCAGCGAACAAAGATCACGAAACGCCGCACGACGCCGCGCCGCAGGCAAGCGATTACATCGCCCCGGCGCCACGGGTCTCCGTGCAGGCCTTCTGCACCACCGAGGAAGCCGCGACCGCGGTGCGCGCGGCCGGCAAGGATCGGCGGCTCGGCAAGGCCCATCTCACCGTCAAGATGGGCGGCGTAGCGGCGGCCATCGATACCTATCACGGCGCGCCGACGCCCAACGTGATCCTGCTGGAGAGCGACGGCTCCTCCGACATCCTCGACGGCCTCGACGATCTGGCCGACGTCTGCGATCCCGGTACCCGTGTCGTCATCATCGGCAACGAGAACGACGACGTGCCCTACCGCGAGCTGATGCGCCGCGGCATCAACGACTACATGGTCGGGCCGGTCTCGACGCTCGACGTGGTGCGCGCGGTCTGCGGCCTGTACGCCTCCTCCGAGGCGGTCACGACCGGCCGGGTCGTTGCCGTGGTCGGCGCCAAGGGCGGCGTCGGCGCCTCCACCGTGTCGCACAACCTAGCCTGGGCGATCGCTCGCGATCTGGCACTGGATTCCGTCGTCATCGATCTCGACCTCGCGTTCGGCACCGCCGGCCTCGATTACAATCAGGATCCCATGCAAGGGATCGCCAATGCGGTGTTCCAGCCGGACCGGCCCGACAGCGCACTGCTCGAGCGCCTGCTCGCCAAGCGCACCGAGCATCTCTCGTTGTTGGCGGCGCCGGCGACGCTCGAACGCGTCTACGATTTCGGCGCCAATGCGTTCGACGCGATCTTCGACACGCTGCGCATGACGACGCCCTGCATCGTGCTCGACGTTCCGCACCAATGGTCGGGGTGGACCAAGCGCGCGCTCGAAGGCGCCGACGACATCCTGATCGTGGCCGAACCCGATCTCGCCAATCTACGCAACGCCAAGAACATGCTGAGCGCGCTGAAGGCGTCGCGTCCGAACGATCGTCCCCCGCTCTACTGTCTCAACCAGGTCGGCCTGCCGAGACGCCCGGAGATCGATCGTGCCGACTTCGCCAAGACGCTGGAATGCCCGCCGGCCGCCGTCATCCCGTTCGACTCGAAGCTGTTCGGCACCGCTGCGAACAATGGCCAGATGATCGCGGAAGTCTCCGCGAACCATCGCACCGCGAAGCTGTTCCTGGAGCTCGCACAACGGCTGACCGGCAACGGTGACGGCCGCAAACAACGGCGCTCCTTGCTGGGGCCGCTCGTCGGCATGTTGCTGGGGAAGTAGTCTTTCGATCTACCGCCGGGCAAATCCGGCTCAGCCCGGCCGGGACGCGGCGACGATATTGCCGACGCTCGGGTTTCGTCCCTTGTCGCGCCTGGACATCAGCCGCTTCAGCTCGGCCACGTTGGCTGTCGCCTCCTCGACCGGCAGATCGGCCCTCGCGATGCTTTCCGCCTCGGCGTCACGGCCCTGCATGCCGATGACGAAAGCCAGGTTCATTCGGACCCGTGCATCCTTGCCGGCCCGGCCGTAGGCACGTCGCAGCGTTTCCTCGGCTCGGGGCAAATCCTTGGACAGGACATAGGAGAGTCCGAGATTGGAGAGCACCGTCGGCTCGTCGGGCACGATCTTCAAGGCGTTGGTGTAGTACTGCCGCGCTTCATCGTGGCGGCCCATCTGGTCGAGTGCCGTACCCTGCACCGACAGGATCCGCCAGTCCGGATCGTCCGGAGAATGGGCCTGGCTCAGCACATCGAAAGCCTGCTTGAAATTGCCGTTGTCGGCGAGCGCCCGGCCGTAGCCGGCCAGCAGCGTCTTGTTGCCGGGATTGGCGATCGCAGCCTGCTCGAGAATGGCGACCGCCTGCGACCGCTCGCCGGCGGCGCGGAGCGCGTGCGCGTAGGCCAGCGCGACACCCGGGTCCTTCGGGTTGTCACGGTAGCGGGTGCGATAGGTCTCCACCTCGCGCCTCGGGTCCGATGGGCGGTTCGCCGCGGCGTTGTCGCCAAGCGCGCCGGTGACCTCCTGCGAGTCGGCCATGAAGGCGGTCTGGCAGCCGCAAAGGCCGGACATCAGGATCGCTGAGGATACCGCGAATAGGAGACGCCGCGCCTGGCGGCGTCCTTTGGGCAACTGCCGGAACATGTACCATGGCCTGTGGTCGACGACTTGGCCCGGGAACCGTTGCAGCTTAACCCTAAATTCCGGTTAAGCCGGCATTCATCCGTGCGTTGTCGGCTCAGCCGATGAACTCGGCACCCAATTCGTAGCCGATGCGCCAGACCAGGCGGCAATGACGCGGCCGGCCCTCCGACATGATGAGCGTGAACTCAGGAGGGACCTCCTGATATTCCGCGACGACCTTGACGCCGCCGTCCGAAATATCGGTGATCAGGCAATCCCGCGGCAGCGACCCGGTCCCAAACTGGATCTTGGCGAGGCTTCTGCAGGTACGGCGCTCGCTTTTGCGGCGGTTGGCGAACATGTGGATCCTTTTTCCTCGGGTGCGGCAGTTCATTCACTCTACCGCTCAAGCGTTGGAATCCGGCTAGCGCCCGTGAGCGCTGTTGAATGTCTTGCTTGAGACTTTCTTCACCAATCCCGCCCATCCGGCGGTCGGACGTCGACCTCACTTGTTCTCTCAATGTTCTTGCAAGGCCCGCGGCACTCGGCTACCCTCGAACAAGGGGGATGAGGGCGGCATGGTCCAGCGCGTTTCCACCGTAGCCTTTGAGGGAATCGAGGCCCGCGCCGTCGATGTGCAGGTGCAGGTCTCGCCGGGACTGCCGGCCTTTCATGTCGTCGGCCTCGCCGACAAGGCGGTGTCGGAGGCGCGCGAGCGCGTTCGCTCGGCGCTGATCGCCTCAGGGCTGGCGCTGCCCGCGCGGCGCATCACCGTCAACCTCGCGCCGGCCGACCTGCCCAAGGAAGGCAGCCATTACGACCTGCCGATCGCGCTTGGGCTGATGGCCGCCATCGGCGCCATCCCTCCGGATGCGCTCGCCGGTTTCACCGTGCTCGGCGAGCTCGGACTCGACGGATCGATCGCCCCGGTCACCGGCGTGCTGCCTGCGGCGATCGGCGCCAATTCCCGCGATGAGGGGCTGATCTGCCCCGGCGCCTGCGGCGCGGAAGCCGCCTGGGCGAGCCCCGACATCCAGATCATCGCCGCCAGCTCGCTGATCCAGATCGCCAACCATTTCAAGGGCACGCAGGTGCTGTCGCGCCCGCAGCCGAAGGTGCACGAGGCGCCGGCGACGCGGCTCGACCTGCGCGACATCAAGGGCCAGGAGAGCGCCAAGCGCGCGCTGGAGATCGCGGCCGCCGGCGGCCATCATCTGTTGATGATCGGCGCGCCGGGCGCCGGCAAGTCGATGCTGGCGGCACGGCTGCCCTCGATCCTGCCATCGCTCTCGCCCGCCGAACTGCTCGAAGTGTCGATGATCGCCTCCGTCGCTGGCGAGATCGAGGGCGGCGCGCTGACCGCGCGGCGACCGTTCCGCAGCCCGCATCACTCGGCAAGCATGGCGGCGCTGACCGGCGGCGGCGTGCGTGCACGGCCCGGCGAGATCTCGCTCGCCCACAATGGTGTGCTGTTCCTCGACGAACTGCCCGAATTCGATCCGCGCGTGCTCGACTCGCTGCGCCAGCCGCTCGAGAACGGCGAGGTCGCGGTCTCCCGCGCCAATCATCGCGTCACCTATCCTGCCCGCTTCATGCTGGTCGCGGCGATGAACCCGTGCCGTTGCGGCCACGCCTTCGAGCCCGGCTATGCCTGCAAGCGCGGACGGATCGACCGCTGCACCGCCGACTACCAGATGCGGATTTCAGGCCCGCTGATGGACCGCATCGACCTGCGCATCGAGGTGCCCGCGGTGACGGCCGCCGACCTGATCCTGCCGCCGCCATCGGAAGGATCGGCCGAGGTCGCGGCGCGCGTCGCCGCGGCACGCAACATTCAGCGCGCCCGCTATGAGACCGCCAAGATGCCGCAGGTCCGCACCAACGCCGAGGCGCCGGCGGCGCTGCTGGAAGAGATCGCGAAGCCTGACGCGCAGGGCCAGAAGCTGCTGCACGATGCCGCCGAGACGATGCGGCTGTCGGCGCGCGGCTATCACCGCGTGCTGCGGGTGGCGCGCACCATCGCCGACCTCGATTGCGCGGACAAGATCGGCCGGCTGCATCTGGCCGAAGCGCTGTCCTATCGCGCGCTCGCCGAGGACCTGCGCAACGCGGCCTGAATCCGTCAACGATGCGGTAAGGAGTTTTCTTTACGCTCCGCCAACCATAAGCCCGGCACCGCTCGGGCACGGGTCGCGGGTCAAGTATCATGTTGCGTTTCAAGGTCCTGGTATCGGCTGTCCCCCTGATCGCCGCCGCATTTCTTGCGCGCCTCGAGCTGTTTTCCAATCCCAAGCCCTGCATCGCGGTCGGCGAGCAGACCGTCGAACTCACGGATGCGTCTTGGCACGCCGATCTCCATGTGAGTTTCACTGACGATCCACGGCTTGCGACGGTCCGGGTGGCCGTGACGGAAGATGCCGGCTCCGCCGATTTTACCGTCATCGACGACGCCGCCGCAGACGATGGCGGCGCGTGCGGCTCGGCCTCGACGGCGCGACTCGTTGCCATCGACCGGACCGCCTCCGGTCCGTCGGCGCCGGTCATCTATCTCTCGGATGACGAGGGAGCAGCCGACTATCGCATTTTCGTTCGATCGAAGCGCTTCACGGCGCGCGACGCCGCGGCGCTGATCGTGGGCTCCCATGACCAGCATCTGGCACTGAACGCCTCTTAACGATCCATTCACTCTTTTCACATCGCGTCGAGCGAGGCGGCGGCCTCTCAAACTCTTCACAAAGCTCGCGGCCTGCATCGTCTTTCTCAGTCACTCCCAGCGCGGAAACGGCAATTCATCGGGGTCATATCGATGGGACGGCTCTTCCGAATCAAGCTCAGCATCCGTCGCTTCACCCGCCGCCATCCCTGGCTGTGGGCGACGTTCCGTTCGCTGACCATCTTCTCTGCGGGCTTCGGCGGCGCCTATGGTTTCATCGCCGGCAGCCGGGCCGAAAACTCCGGCTACAACCCCCACAGCTTTGCGATCGGCGCAAGCTTCCTGTTCGCGGTCGCCTGCGTCGCGCTCGCGACGTTGAGCATGCGCCTGCGCTTCCTGCACCGGAGACTGCGCAAGATCGCGCTCCACAATGAAGCGCTCGCCGACCGTAACTGGGAGCTGCAGGAAGCCGAGGAGCGGGCGCGCGGCCTGTTCGAATCGCAGGGCGACCTGATCGTGATGCGCGACGAGGACGGCCGCATTACCTTCGCCAACGACGCGTTCTGCCAGATGGCGGCGCTCTCGCGCGAGGCACTGATCGGCAGCGGCTTCCAGTTTTCCGTCATCGAGCAGGGCGACAGCGCGCTGGAGCCGAACGGTACCCGCATTCATGACCAGAAGATCGAGACGCCGCTCGGCGCGAAATGGATCGCCTGGCGCGAAGCCTGGGTTCGCAGCGACGCCGGCGGACCTGCGGAGATGCAATGCGTCGGCCGCGACGTCACCGACCGCGCCGAAACCGAGCGCGCGCTGAGCTCTGCCCGCGATCAGGCCGATGCCGCCAACCGCGCCAAGTCGAAATTCCTCGCGATGGCGAGCCACGAGATCCGCACGCCCCTGAACGGCATCATCGGCATGAGCGGACTGTTGCTGGATACGACGCTCACGCCGGAGCAGGCCACCTATGTCAAGGCGGTGAAGACGTCGGGTGACGCCCTGTCGTCGCTGATCGAGGAGCTGTTGGACTATTCCAAGATCGAGGCCGGCAAGATCGACCTGGCGCGGCGTCCGTTCCCGCTCACGTCTCTGATCGAGGACATCACCGAGCTGCTCGCGCCGCGGGCGCAAGCCAAGCAGCTCGAGATTGCGGCCTATGTCGACGAACGCCTGCCGACCGAGGTGGTCGGCGATGCCGCCCGGCTGCGGCAGGTGCTGCTCAACCTCGCCGGCAATGCCATCAAATTCACCCCGGCCGGCGGCGTCGCGCTGATCGTCGAGCCAGGCATCTGGCCGAACGAGGTCAGCTTCCTGGTCCGCGACACCGGCATCGGGATCGCGCCGGACGCCCGTGAGCGGATCTTCCGCGAATTCGAGCAGGCCGACGATCGCATCGCCCGAACTTATGGCGGCACGGGGCTCGGCCTGAGCATCTCCGAACGCATCGTCAAGCGCATGGGCGGCCGGATCACGCTTCAGAGCGAGCCCGGCGGCGGCTCGACCTTCGAAGTCGCGGTGCCATTGCCCGCGCACCACGATCAGGCGCCGGCCCTGGTCCCGCCCGATCTCACCGGCCGCTCGATTCTCCTGGTCGCGCCGCGCAGCATCGAGGCCTCGCTGATCGTTCGGCGGCTGCAGCGCTGGGGCGGCCAGACCTGCGCGGTCGCGGACGCCGACATCGCGCAGGCCCTGTTGCCGGAGCGCTCGTGGCATGCCGTGCTGCTCGATCGGGCGGTCGGCGCGGAATCGGTGGAGGCGCTCGGCGAAGCCGCGCGCTCCCATGCCAGGGAGCGGATCGTGCTGCTCACGCAGGCCACCCGGCACGAGCTGAAACCGTCCTCTGCCTTCACCGGCTACCTGGTCAAGCCGCTGCGTGCGGCATCGCTTGCGACGCGGCTGTCGACGGATGCGGAGGTGGCCGCGCCTGCCCTTGCGGACGAAGGCATCATTGCGGCGACCGACGCCGCAGCGACGCCTACGGAACCGCCGGCGCGAGGCCTGTCGATCCTGGTCGCCGAGGACAACGAGATCAACGCGCTGTTGATGCGCTCGCTGCTCGGCCGGCTCGGGCACCATGGCGTAATCGCCACCAATGGCACGGCCGCGCTGGAATCCTGGCAGGCGGCGAGATCGGCCGGCACGCCCTATGACCTGATCCTGATGGATATCCAGATGCCCCAGCTCGACGGCATCGAAACGGCCAAGCGCATCCGCGCTCAGGAAGCGGGCGAGCCGGGCCGGCGTACGCCGATCCTGGCACTGACCGCCAACGCGCTGGTGGAGGATCGCTACGCCTGCTTCGAAGCCGGCATGGATGGTTTCCTGATCAAGCCGCTCGATCGCGAGAAGCTCGAAGCCTCGCTTGCCGATCTCGCAGCGACGCGCCACCTCGCGGCGTAAGGCCTCATAGCCGGCGCAGCAAGACCGTCTCGATCTGGTGATCGGCGCCCTTCTTCAGGATCAACGTCGCGCGCGGCCGGGTCGGCAGGATGTTGTCCTCGAGATTGGCGAGGTTGGTGCGCTCCCAGATCGCGATGGCGGTCGCGGTGGCCTCCTCGTCCGACAGCGGCGCATAGCGGTGGAAATATGACCTCGGATCGTGGAACGCGGTGTCGCGGAGCGCGAGGAAGCGCTTGATGTACCACTGCCGCAGCACCGCTTCGTCAGCATCGATGTAAACCGAGAAATCGAAGAAGTCGGAGACCACAGGCACTGCCTTGCCGTCGCGCGGCAAGCGTCCGGTCTGCAGCACGTTGACACCCTCGACGATCAGGATGTCGGGCCGGTCGACCTCGATCCACTGCTTCGGCACGATGTCGTAGGTCAAATGCGAGTAGACCGGCGCGCGCACCGGCTGCCGGCCGGCCTTGATGTCACTGAGGAAGCCCAGCAGCCGCGGCAGATCGTAGCTTTCGGGAAAGCCCTTCTTCTGCATCAGGCCCTGCCGTTCCAGCACGGCGTTGGGGAACAGGAAGCCATCCGTGGTCACGAGATCGACCTTCGGCCGCGGCGACCAGCGGGTGAGCAGGGCCTGCAGCACGCGCGCCGTGGTCGACTTGCCGGCCGCGACGGAGCCGGCCACGCCGATGATGTAGGGCATCTTGCGGTCGCGGATGCCGAGGAACTGCCGCTGCGAATAGAACAGCCGCTGCGTGGCATCGACATAGATCGACAGCAGACGCGACAGCGGCAGGTAGATGTCCTCGACCTCCTTGATGTCGAGGCGGTCGTGCATCGAGCGCAGTCGATCGAACTCGCCAGGCTCCAGCGTCATCGGCGTATCGTCGCGCAGCCGCGCCCACTGCTCGCGGGTGAATATCCGATAGGGGTTGTACTGCTGGTCCGGAGCGCGGATATCCATGAAAACGGCCTCTTTTCAATCGTGCCTGCGCGACGCCTTTTCTTCCAGCCCCGACATGCCGGTGCGTTTCTCCAGCGCAGCCTCGACATCATCCAGCGTGACGCCGCGCGACTTCAGCAGCACCAGCAGATGAAACAGGAGGTCGGCGGATTCGCCTATCAGATGCTCGCGGTCGTTCTCGACCCCGGCGATCACGGTCTCGACCGCCTCCTCGCCGAGCTTCTTGGCGCAATGCGCCGCGCCCTTGTCCAGGAGCTTCCTGGTGTAGGACGCCTCGCCGCCGGATGCGGCCCGGGCGTCGATGACGGCGGCTAGGTCATGGAGCGTAAAACGCGGCATCAGCCAGTACTCGAGACGGGCACCCCGCACCGGCCGGGCGCAATTGTCGACCATTTAGCATTTTTGTGACGAGGAGTCCTCAGGGATCGAGCCGCATCGGCAGGCCGGCCCGCACCATGTGATCCTTGGCCTCACGGATGGTAAATTCCCCGAAATGGAAGATCGAGGCGGCGAGCACCGCGGTGGCGTGCCCCTCGCGGATGCCGTCCACCAGATGTTCGAGGGTACCGACGCCTCCGGACGCAATCACCGGCACCGGGACGGAGTCGGCGATGGCCCGCGTCAGCGGCAGATCGAAGCCCTGGCGGGTGCCGTCACGGTCCATCGAGGTCAGCAGAAGCTCGCCGGCACCGAGCGAGACCACCTCCTCAGCATATTCCAGCGCGTCGATTCCCGTGGAATTGCGACCGCCATGGGTGAAGATTTCCCAGCGGTCCGAGCCGCCGCTGCGCTTCACCCGCTTGGCGTCGATCGCGACCACGACGCACTGCTCGCCAAACTTTTCCGCGGCCTCTTTCACGAACTCGCGATTGGCGACGGCCGCCGAATTGATCGAGACCTTGTCGGCGCCCGAGCGCAGCAGCGTCCTGATGTCGTCAATGGTGCGCACACCACCGCCGACCGTCAGCGGCATGAAGCAGGCCTCCGCCGTGCGGCGGACCACGTCCAGCATGATGCCCCGGTTCTCGTGGGTCGCGGTGATGTCGAGGAAGCAGAGCTCATCGGCGCCGGCCGCGTCATAGGCGATCGCCGCTTCGACGGGATCGCCGGCGTCGCGCAGGTCGACGAAATTGACGCCCTTGACGACACGGCCGTCCTTGACGTCGAGACAGGGAATGACACGCACCTTGAACATTATTCTGCCGCCGATTCGAGGGCGCGCGATTTGAGAAAATCCCAGAACACGCCCAGCATTCTCCCCTCATATTCAGACGAGGTGACATCTACGATGAAGAACAGGCTGGAGCCGATGAACCGCGAAAGCCGTCCAGACAAATCAGAAACCGAAAGATTGCTTTTCAGAAAGCAGACGTGACCGTCCAAGGCGTACATTTCTGCTCCCGAATCGAGCGAGTCGACATAACTGCGCAGGTCGATCTCCGCGCCGTTGCCATCATCAAAAACCAGAAGAAAAGTCTTCACTGTTTCTCTCCTCCGTCTGGCCGAGACTTCGATGTTTCAAACCGAGGCACTTGGTTGGCTATGTCAACTATTTCGGTATTGCCGCCTTTTTTGTAAAGATATCGTAGGGCTTGTTGCTTGACTCTATATTCCTCCGACTGAAGTCGATCAGGATCACGGAACATAAAAACCAGATAAACGGCAAAGCTGAAAAGAACCGGAGCTGCTGCAAAGCAAAATAGTATCAGCTGTGCGATTTGATTGCTGACAATGGCGGTCAGAACAAGGGAAAGGGGGGTAATTAGCCCAACCAGCCATAGAGCCGGATTTAGGACCGTTCGCTTGACCGCAATCGTATCTACACGCGATAGCCCGGTTCGAATTATTTCCTCTAGCTTCATCATTGGCTCGTGAGTCGCGCGTCGCGAATCAGCGCGAGCGCGGCGGCTGGATCGAGCCGTCCGTCGTAGAGTGCGCGGCCGGCGATCGCGCCCGCCAGCTTTTTGGCACGCGGCGCCAGCATGGCCTTGATGTCCTCGATCGAGGCGAGCCCGCCCGAGGCGATCACCGGGATAGAGATGCGCCCGGCCAGAGCGATCGTCGCATCGAGGTTGAGGCCCTCAAGCAGGCCGTCGCGGGCGATGTCGGTGAAGATGATGGCGGCGACGCCGGCGTCCTCGAACCGCTGGGCGATCTCAAGCGCGGTCACCTCCGAGCTCTCCGCCCAGCCCTGTACCGCGACCTTGCCGTCGCGTGCGTCGAGCCCGACCGCAACCCGGCCGGGGAATTTTTTGGCGGCAGCCTTCACCAACTCGGGGTCGCGCACCGCCGCGGTGCCGATGATCACGCGGGTGATGCCCTTCTCAAGCCAGGCCTCCACCGTCGCGAGATCGCGGATGCCGCCGCCGAGCTGCACCGGCATGGTGACCGCCTTCAGCATCGCCTCGACCGCTTGCGCGTTCATCGGCTTGCCGGCGAAGGCGCCATCGAGATCGACCACATGCAGATATTCAAATCCCTGGTCGGCGAAACTTTTGGCCTGCGCCGCGGGATCGAGATTGAACACGGTGGCGCGCGCCATGTCGCCCTGCTCGAGCCGCACGCACTGGCCGTTCTTCAGGTCGATCGCGGGAAAGAGAATCACGGCTTCCACTTGAGAAAGTTCGAGATCAGGGCCAGCCCGAAACGCTGGCTCTTCTCGGGGTGGAATTGGGTGCCGACCGCCGTATCCCTGGCCACGACCGCGGTGACCGGTCCGCCATAATCGGCACGTGCCAGCAGGTCAGCCTCGTTCGCCGGGTTGAGGTGATAGGAATGCACGAAATAGGCGTGGCGCCCCTTCGGGCCAAGGTCGAGCCGTTCCAGCAGCGGATGCTCGCGCAGCACTTCCAAGGTATTCCAGCCCATGTGTGGAATCTTCAGGCTCTCGTCACGCGGCGTGATCTTCTCGACGTCGCCCTTGATCCAGTCGAATCCCTCGGTGGTGACATGTTCCTTGCCGCAGGTCGCCATCAACTGCATGCCGACACAGATGCCGAAGAACGGCCGCGCCTTGTTGCGCACCGCTTCCGTCAGCGCCTCGAGCATGCCGTCAAGCGCGTCGAGCCCGCTGCGGCAATCGGCGAAAGCGCCGACACCCGGCAGCACGATGCGGTCGGCGCGATAGACCGCCTCCGGATCGTGCGTGACCACGATCTTTTGCGGACTCTCCGAAGCGCGCGTCGCGCGCTCAAACGCCTTTGCCGCCGAGTGCAGGTTACCCGAGCCGTAGTCGATAATCGCGACGCTCATCGTGATCCTCCAGGCTCAGGGAACAGGCCGATGATGCTGTCATGCGGCATCGGCGGGGGCGGCCTGGAGAAGGGCTGGCCCGGAACGTTGCGGGTCGGCGGCGGGCCGCCACGATCGACCGTCAGCGGATCATAGGTTGGCCCGCGCTGGCCGCTCGCCCAGCGATCGAAGAAGCGGCGCTCGGCGGCCTCCTCATCATCGGCGACGACGATGTCGAGCTGACGCCAATGGCGCCGCGACAGGGTCCAGCGCCGCAGGCTGGCCGCCTCGAGCCCCATCAGGATCGCAACCATGAGGCCGGCCAGCCAGACCGTCGTGCGTCCGGCGCCGAGACCGACAAGGGCAGCGTCCAGCGCCGCCACCAACACGATCCAGCCGAGCGTCGCGAGCCAGAGCCGGTGCCAGATCAGCCACAGCGGGCCGAACACCGTCGCCCAGAAATGAAAGCCGTCGCGCACGAACACGAACCTGTCGGTGGCGCGCAGGTCGGCGGCATAAGCCTCCGGAGCGTGAACCGTATAGAACCGCATGATAAATCTCCGCCGCGAGCGATCAGCCGCCGAGCTGACCCTTGGTGGATGGCACCTCGCCGGCCGCGCGCGGATCGATTGCGACCGCCGCCCGCAAGGCCCGCGCCAGACCCTTGAAACAGGATTCGGCGATATGATGGCTGTTCTCGCCATATAGGGTCTCGACGTGCAAAGTCACGCCGGCGTTCATCGCGAAGGCGTTGAACCATTCGCGCACCAGCTCGGTGTCAAAGTCCCCGACCTTGTCACGGGGAAAAGCGACCTTGAACACCAGGATCGGCCGGCCGGAAATGTCGATCACGACCCGCGACAGTGTCTCGTCCATCGGCATGTGAACCGAGGCATAGCGGGTGATGCCGGCCATGCCGCCGAGCGCCTGCCTGACTGCCTGGCCGAGCGCGATGCCGACATCCTCGGTGGTGTGGTGATGATCGATGTGGAGATCACCGACCGCCTTCACGGCGAGATCGATGCGGGAATGGCGCGCCAGGAGGTCGAGCATGTGATCGAAGAAGCCGATGCCGGTCGAGACGCTGGACGTCCCGGTACCATCGAGGTTGACGGACACCTCGATGTCGGTTTCCTTGGTCTTGCGCTTGATCGCCGCGGTGCGCATGAAGATGGCTTTCCACTCCTGGGTGCGCGTGCCGCGCGCCGAAAACCCGATCTTTTATCAAGGCCCTGCCGCTTCCGCTACCGCAGGATACTCATGCGGTCGCCCAACTTCCGCTCATGGTGACCGGCGTCAGTGCGATTGTAACCGCGCCGGCCAGGCCCTAGATGAGGCCGGACGAGAGGTATCCGATGCAAATATCCCCCCACGAGCCGCCGGTCTGGCACGGCACCACCATTCTCACCGTCCGCAAGGGCGGCAGGGTCGTGATCGGCGGCGACGGCCAGGTCTCGATCGGGCAGACCGTCATCAAGTCCAATGCCAAGAAGGTCCGCAAGCTCGGCAAGGGCGACGTGATCGGCGGCTTCGCCGGCGCCACCGCGGACGCCTTCACCCTGTTCGAGCGGCTGGAGAGCAAGCTCGAACAGTATCCGGGGCAGTTGACCCGCGCCGCGGTCGAGCTCGCCAAGGACTGGCGCACCGACCGTTATTTGCGCCGGCTGGAGGCGATGATGATCGTCGCCGACAAGGAGGTCTCCCTGGTCCTGACCGGCACCGGCGACGTGCTGGAGCCGGAGGCCGGCGTGATGGCGATCGGCTCGGGCGGTAACTATGCGCTGGCCGCGGCGCGCGCCCTGATCGATACGGACAAGGATGCCGAGACCATCGTCCGCCGGGCGCTCGACATCGCCGCCGACATCTGCGTCTACACCAACCGCAATTTGACCATCGAGATCTTGCAGGCTGGCTGAGCGTCCATGCCGGACTACGGCTTTCGCCCGATGACCGTGGCCGATCTTCCGATGATCCGGCATTGGCTGGCGACGCCCGATGTGGTCCAGTGGTGGGGCGATCCGGACGAGCAATACGCGCTTATGCGGGATGATCTGGACCATCCCGACATGGACCAGTTCATCGTATCCGTCGTCGGTCACCCGTTCGGCTATATCCAGTGCTATGCGCTCTCGACCTGGAACCAGGGGTTCGGCGAGCACCCCGCCGGCACACGCGGCATCGACCAGTTCATCGGCGAGCCCGATCTGGTCGGACGCGGCCATGGCTCGCAGTTCATCCGCAGGTTCACCGACCACCTGCTGCAGCAAGGCACGCCGCGCGTCGTCACCGATCCCGATCCCGCCAATCTGCGCGCAATCCGCGCCTACGAAAAAGTCGGATTCTCACGGGAGCAGGTGGTTCAGACGCCGGACGGGCCGGCGCTTTTGATGCTCCGCGATCGAAGTAGCTTGTCCTGATCGCCTTCCCATCCTAGCTAGAAGAAATGACGGACTTCTCTCCCCGTGAAATCGTTTCCGAACTCGACCGATTCATCGTCGGCCAGGCCGACGCCAAGCGCGCCGTCTCGATCGCGCTGCGCAACCGCTGGCGCCGGCTGCAGCTCGATGGCGGGCTGCGCGAGGAGGTGCTGCCCAAGAACATCCTGATGATCGGACCGACCGGGGTCGGCAAGACCGAGATCGCGCGGCGGCTGGCCAGGCTCGCCGGCGCCCCGTTCCTCAAGGTCGAGGCCACCAAGTTCACCGAGGTCGGCTATGTCGGCCGCGACGTCGAGCAGATCAT
Source organism: Bradyrhizobium sp. (assembly GCF_019242285.1). Taxonomy (GTDB): domain Bacteria; phylum Pseudomonadota; class Alphaproteobacteria; order Rhizobiales; family Xanthobacteraceae; genus Bradyrhizobium. The sequence continues at coordinate 4,215 of NZ_JAFAVV010000295.1, read as the reverse complement.
CCGCGATCTCGTCGAGGTTGCGATCGCGCAGGTGCGCGAACGCAAGCGCAAGGACGTGCAGGCGCGCGCCCAGCTCGCCGCCGAGGAGCGCGTGCTGGACGCGCTGGTCGGCACCAATTCCAGCGCCGCGACGCGCGATTCCTTCCGCCGTAAGCTGCGCGCCGGCGAGCTCAACGACAAGGAGATCGAGATCGAGACGCAGTCCTCCGGCGGCTTTCCGATGTTCGAGATCCCGGGCATGCCCGGCGCGCAGATGGGCGCGATCTCGATCGGCGACGTCTTCGGCAAGCTCGGCGGCCGCACCAAGACCCGCCGCGTCACGGTCGAGGCCTCCCACGAGCTCCTGGTCAACGAGGAATCCGACAAGCTGCTGGACACCGACCAGCTCACGCTGGAGGCGATCAACGCGGTCGAGAACAACGGTATCGTCTTCCTCGATGAGATCGACAAGATCTGCGTACGCGAGAACCGGCTCGGCGGCGACGTCTCGCGTGAGGGCGTGCAGCGCGACCTGCTGCCGCTGATCGAAGGCACCACGGTCTCGACCAAGCACGGCGCGGTCAAGACCGATCACATCCTCTTCATCGCCTCCGGCGCGTTCCATATCGCCAAGCCGTCCGACCTGCTGCCGGAGCTGCAGGGACGGCTGCCGATCCGGGTCGAATTGCAGGCGCTGACGCGCGACGACATGCGCCGCATCCTGACCGAGCCGGAAGCCTCGCTGATCAAGCAATATGTCGCGCTGATGCGGACCGAGGGCGTGACACTGGACATCGCCGACGACGCCATTGATGCGCTCGCCGACATCGCGGTCGCCGTCAATTCCACGGTCGAGAACATCGGCGCCCGAAGGCTGCAGACGGTGATGGAGCGGGTGCTGGACGACATCTCCTTCACCGCGCCGGATCGCAATGGCGAGACCATCAGAGTGGATGCCGACTACGTGCAGAAGCACGTCGGCGATCTCGCCAGGAACGCCGATTTGAGCCGGTTCATTCTGTAGTTCTGACACGGCGGTTTTTGCGCTATCCAGCGGCTCGCTGCCCCACGAGCAGCGGGTCGAGAGGAAGCATGGTCGGGCGCGTCTGGCACAACCACTGGCGATGGATGGTCATCGTCAACATCGCCGTGGTGACCGGGGTTTTCGCTCACAAGCTCATTCTGCGGCCGTTCGTCCCCTACATCCATCTCCTGGTCGATTATCATTTCGGCTTCATCAAGCGCGCGCTGATCGGCGCGGTCGTGGCGCTGTTCACCGCGAAGGTGCCGGTCTGGCTGGTGTTCGCGCTCGGCGGCTCGGTCTGGCTTCTCACCCTCGCCTTGTTCCTCGTGCTGTTCCGGCGCACATTCGGTCTCGATGAAAAGAGCCTGCCGCTGCTCGTGCTGACGGCCGGCTCTCCGTTCTTCTTCAAGAATTTCATGTTCTCGCTCGGTCACTTCGACATCTATGGCTGCCTGTTCGCGATCACGCTCCTGCTGGTGCCGGCACGCTCGGTCCTGTTCGTCCTGCTCGCCGCCGCGGGCGCGGTCGTCCTGATCCTGATCCACCACATCCATCTCCTGATGTATGTGCCGACCATCGCCGTGATCGTGCTGATCCGGCACTACCTGGCCGAGGGCATGAACCGCCTCAACATCGCCATCGGCGCCCTGGCCGCGCTCATGCTCGGCGCGCTGTTCGTCGCCGCGCAATTCTACGGCACCATGCCGCTGCCGGAAGTTAACTTCGTCCACTACCTGCAGAGCCGGATGGCCGATCCCTCGCGCACCGACCTCCTGATGTTCAGCTACATCTGGTACCAGCCGCTATCGAAGGAGATCGCCGACACCTGGGCGCGGCTGCCGTCGAACATCCTGGGCGTGCCGCTCTTTGCGCTGCTGATCTGGCTGCACACACCACTGTGGCGCTATTTCGCACGCACGATCCGCGCGCTCGAGCACGCGCTGCACCGCCGCCTCGTCGTCGCCGCGCTGGCCGGCGTCAGCCTGGGCTATCTCGTCATGTTCGCGATCGTGTTCGACTACTCGCGATGGATCTCGAACTGGGCGGTGTGCATGTTCCTGCTCCTGCACGCCGTCAAGACACTGCCCGCCGCCCACGCCGTGCCCCCGATCCCGACCGACGATCGCGGGACCAGGATCCTCGGCTGGATCGTCACGCTGTACCCCCGGGTCGGCATCGTCCGTCCGTTTTAGCTTCGCGGCCGCCTGATCCGGACATAGAGCGCGCCATGGCCGCCATGGCCGATATGCGCCTCCTCGAACCCGACCACCAGCGCACGGAATTCCGGCAGGGAAAGCCATTGCGGCACCTGCCGTCGCAGCACGCCGCGGCCCTCCTCCGTGCCGCCGACCTTGCCCTTGCCGGTGATGACGAGCACGAAGGTCAGGCCTTCACCATGGGCTCGCCGCAGGAAGCCGAGTAGGGCGCGGTGGGCCCGCGTCTGCGTCATGCCATGCAGGTCGAGCCGCGCCTCGATCTCGTCCTTGCCGCGCGACAGGCGCGAGCGCTCCCGGCGTCCCAGCGGGGCCAGCGGCGGCACCGCAGGCTTGCTCGGCCTAGGCGCATGGATGGGCGGAAGCGGTCGCGGTGATGCGGGTTTCGCCGACGGGTCCGAAATCGCTTCCGGCCTGACCGCTGCCTTTGGCTTGACCAGGCGCGGCGTCTTGCGCAGCGGCTTGACTTGTCTTGCAACGCTTTCCCAGAGCGCCCGCTCCTCCTCGCTCAATCCGCGCCGGTGGCGCGGGGTCGGAGGATGCTCGGGCTGCGAGAGCGAGGACGGCCGTTTCATCGGATGTGGCGATAGCGCCGGGCGTAGCGGTGATGGCGTTCCTCACGACTCGGAGCCGAAGCGGGCCGCGCCTCGGGCAGCGGCACGGCGGTCGTGACCGCCGTCGTGGCGCTGGAGCCGGTCGTATCGGCTGCCTTCGATGCGGGGGCCACAGCCGCCGTCTTCTGATCCTTGGTTTGATCCTTGGTTTGATCCTTCACCGGATCGGTCTGGGGAAACAGCCTTGCGATCTTCTCGGACGGCCGCGGGTCCGGCAATGGCAGCTTGCGGCCGGCTTCCACCGGATTGAGCGCCTTCGGCACCAACATCACGAACTGCATGTTGTGCCGGAGCCGTCCCGACACCTTTCCGGCATCGGCGCCGGCGCCGAAATAAAGGTCGGCGCGCGCGGGACCCGTGATCGCCGAGCCGGTATCCTGGGCGATCATCAAACGGTGAAACGGTGTCCTCGACTGCGCCGATTCGATCGGCAATTCGCCGGTGATGAAGAAAGGCGTGCCATAGACGTGCAGGGAATTGTCGACCGCGATCGAGCGGCCCGGCGTCAAGGGAATGCCCTGCGCGCCGACCGCCTCGTCCTTGTCCGACAGCGGCACCACACGGAAGAAGACGTAGGCGCGATTCTGCCGCCGCACGTCCTTGGCCCCGTCCGGATTCTGCTCCATCCACTCCCTGATCCGCTGCATCGACATCTCCTCGCGCGGAATGATGCCGCGGTCGATCAGCACCCGGCCGACCGCCGTGTAGGGATAGCCGTTGTAGGAATCGTAGTTGATTCGGATGGTCGATCCATCCGGAAGATGGATTCGCGCCGAACCCTGGATCTGTGCGAACAGCAGGTCGGTCGGATTCTTGAGCCAGCAGATGTCGAGCCCGCGGCCGGCGATCGCGCCATCCTCGATTTCGCCGCGGTCGTAATAGGGCACGAGCTTGCGGCGGCCGATCTTGCGGTACACCGGGCCCTTGTTGGGCAGCTCGGGCGACGCCTGCGAGTAGCCCCGCACGAACAGGTTCGAGGGCCGGCGATAGACCGGCACATTGTAGACATCGGTCGGCGTCGGCGATCCCTCCAGCACCGGCTCGTAATAGCCGGTGACGAAGCCGTCGGCCTCGCCGAGCCGCGAGATATTCAGCGGCGTGAACTGCTGCTCGAAGAATGCCCGCGCCCTGGCGCCGTCCGTAATGTCGCTGGCGCGGGCGGCGCGGCAGGGGTCGCGCAGCGACGATCCGATCGCCTTGGTATTGGGCCCTATGCTCTTTCCCGCCACGATCGGCCGGCAGGAGTCGCGAAAGGTCCGATAGGCGGCGAGCTGGTCATCCTCGTTCCAGCCGGGCACGTCGGCCCAGCTCATCGGAATGTACTGGCTGCCAACGATCTGCATCGGTAACGGGAGCTGCGGGTAGGGAAGGGCATGCGGCGGGG
>NZ_JAFAVV010000114.1 GCF_019242285.1 Bradyrhizobium sp. | reverse complement strand
TGATGGGCCTCCCGTATTTTTCCACCGTCTGGGTGTGGAACTACTATTCCGACCTGCTGGAGAAGGCGAAGTTCGAGCCGTTCAAGACCTATGACGAACTCATGGAGCAGCTGCGCAAGTCCAAGAAAGATAAGATAAGCGAGTACCCGATCCAATGGGTGGCGGGCGTCGGCCTCGAGCAGCTGCCAGGCACTTGGTACCAGATGACATGGAACCGCGGCGGCGTGTTCTTCGACGCGGCCGGCAACCACCAGCTCGGTCCAGGTTCAATCGCACGCGAGACGCTCAAATGGTGGGTACAAACCTTCACCGAGCAGCTGGCCGATCCCGAATCCCTCAAGGTTCAGTTCACGACCTCGGCCAAGGCGTTCTCGGCCGGCAAGAACATCTACCGCGGTCCGAACCATCACTACGGCCTCAACATCGTCAACGATCCTGCCCAGTCGCCGATCGCCGGCAAGGTCAAGGTTCACGGCTCGCCCGGCGACGGCCGTACGATTGGCGACACCCACGTCTATTTCGTGTGCGCGGCCAATCGTGACCGCGACTGGGCGTGGAAGCTGTTGCAGTATCTCGGCGGCCGCACCAAGGACGGCGCCTACACCCAGGCCGGCAACCTGGCGCGCGACGCCATGCTCGGTTCCGGCTATCGGTCCGTGATGGCGAGCACGGCGGTCAGCGAGGGCTGGAAGCCGTGGGGCGATCCGGTAAAAATCCTGGAGATTTGGAACAAGGCGACCTATGTCGGCGAGATTTGCAATTCGGTCTACAAGCCGTGGCATTTCCCCTGGACCGACCGGCTCAACATCGAGGTGCAGAAGGCGTTGACCGGGCAGATCACGCCCGACCAGTGCTGCGACAACCTCATCGCCGCCATCAAGGAAGTGCAGAAAACCTGACTTAAAGACACGCAGGCTTGAACGTGGCCGAGGCGCATCTGATCGGGGACGGACACACGGCGCCGATGCGCCAACCCGCACGGCCCTTTCGTTCCGAGATGTCGTCGAATGTGCTCGGCGTCGTGATGAACATCCCCACGCTCGCCACGCTAACTCTCGTGCTGGCTTACCCGATCTTCTACGCGGCCTATCTGTCGATGCACAAGGTGGCGCTCGCCGAGCTGCGCCGGGGTATTTTTCCGTTTGTCGGCTTCGACAACTATCGCCGCATCCTGTCCGACCCCCTGTTCCTCCTCTCGCTGAAGAACACGCTGATCTTCACGGCGTTTTCCGTGACCGTCGAGATCGTGCTCGCGGTGGCGATTGCGCTGTTGATCGACCAGGCCCATGTGTGGACCTCGCGGGTGACCAAATTCCTGATCCTGCTGCCCTACGCAGTGCCGCCGATCGCCAACGGGCTGATCTGGTCCTTTATCTACAATTTTGACTTCGGCTTTCTAAACCGCATCCTGTTCACGCTCCATTTCGTCGACCGGCCCATCAACTGGGTGGGCGACCCGAACACGGCTCTGTTCGCGCTCGCCGTGCCCTATATCTGGCGCACCCTGCCGTTCGCCATCCTGCTCGTGCACGCCGCGCTGCAGGGCATCAATCCGGAGCTCTACGAGGCGGCCGACATTGACGGCGCCGGCGCGCTCGCGCGCTTCCGACACATCACGCTGCCACTGCTCATCCCGATCATTGTAGTGATACTCGTCCTGCGCACCTCGTTCGCGTTCGCGGTGTTCGAGGAGGTGCTGGCGATCACCCAGGGTGGACCGGGCGACGCCACTTGGGTCGCCGCCTGGTATTCGTACAAAAAGGGGTTTGCGCCGCCGTTCGACATCGGCGTTGCCTCGGCCTCCGCCTACGTGCTCGCGCTGATCGTCGGCGCCATCGCGATCGGCTACGTCGGGGCGATCTATCGGCGGGTTCAGTAGGAGCCTATCTCGGGATTCGATGGGAGGCTGCGTTGCGGCGCGAAGCCCGGATGACAGGAGAAAAGCGAAGCCGATACCGGGGAGTATCGGCGAGCTTTTCGCCGCCTCAGCCGGCCTTCGCGCCGCAACCCTACGGGCCGGCCGCTTTTGGCCGTCCGGTTCGTCGCCGATCTTGTCCGTACTCCCCGGTACGGCCTTCGATCGGCTTCTGCCGGAACGGCCATTCGGCGCAGCCCCCATCTAATTCCGACACTGGCTCCTGATGCCGTCGGCGGGCTGACACTTTGAAATACCAATCGGTTCGTTTCTGCGCGGCTGCCGTTGGCACCCGCGAAAACGGCCGCACAAGGGACGAACGTAATTTGCTGACATAAACACCAAACAACAGCCGGGAGGTCATGCCATGGTTGCGCTTGAAGCCACCGCCGCCGTTCCTCCGATGTCGGAGGCCGAGCATCAGAGGGCCTTGCGCCGCGCCGTCGTCGCCAGCACGGTCGGCACCACCATCG
>NZ_JAFAVV010000093.1 GCF_019242285.1 Bradyrhizobium sp. | reverse complement strand
CACGCGCGGCGGCGTGGCGCGACGGATGATCGCGTTTACGACTTCATTGGTCGGGCATCTGCCCGGCGGCCTCGGCCTTGCCGGTGTCGCGGCCTGCGCGATGTTTGCGGCGATCTCTGGTTCGAGCGTGGCGACCGTGGTTGCGATCGGATCGATCATGCTGCCCGCGATGGTGGACTACGGCTATCCGCGACGCTTCGGCGTCGGCGTGATCTCGACATCAGGCGCGCTCGGCATCCTGGTGCCGCCCTCGATCATCCTCGTGCTGTACGGCGTCTCCACCAACACCTCGATCGGCGCGCTGTTCATGGCCGGCATCGTGCCGGGCATCCTGCTCGCCCTGATGCTGGCGGCGGTGACCTTCTTCGTTGCCCGCCGCAATGACTATCCGAAGCTGCCGAAGGCGACGCTCGGCCAGCAATGGACCGCCTTCCGGGAGAGCATCTGGGGCCTGGCGCTGATCGCGATCGTGCTCGGCGGCATCTATGGCGGCGTCTTCACGCCGACCGAGGCGGCCGCGGTCGCTGCGGTCTACGCCTTCTTCATCACCGTGTCCGTCTACCGGGAGCTGAAGCTCACCGAGGTGCCCAAGGTGCTGTTGCAGGCGGCCAGCATGAGCTCGATGCTGCTCTACATCATCACCAATGCGGTGCTGTTCTCGTTCCTGATGACCCATGAGCAGATCCCGCAGGCGATGGCGGCCTGGATCATCGACAAGAACTTCTCGATCTGGGTGTTCCTCTTGGTCGTCAACGTCATCCTGCTGGCGGCCGGCAACGTCATGGACCCGTCATCGATCCTGCTGATCATGGCGCCGATCCTGTTTCCGCTCGCGACCAAGCTCGGCGTGCATCCCGTGCATCTCGGCATCCTGATGATCGTCAACACCGAGGTCGGCCTGTGCCATCCCCCGGTCGGCCTCAACCTCTACATCGCCTCCTCGATCGCCAAGATGGGCATCAGCGAGATCACCATCGCGGTGCTGCCATGGTTGAGCGCGATGCTGGTGTTTCTCGGCCTCGTCACCTACGTGCCGGAGATTTCGCTATGGCTGCCGCGGCTATTGGGGATGATCGGACCGCATTGATTAACGTCAATTACATCTTGGTAAGGCGCCTCAGTCTGTCTAATCTGTAAGTTGATTGCGCATCTGGCTGCCCCCATGTTCGGGCAACCTTTCAAGAGGAGGTTCGCATGAGGAAGTTTGCCGTCGCCGCTGTTGCGGCCCTCGCCATCGCGGGCTCGACCGCGGTCTATGCCCAGTACAACCATTCCTGGCTGCGTGAGCACATGCAGCATGTGCGGATGAGCCCGGAGGACCGCGCCGCGATGATCGACGCGCGCATCGCCGCCGTGCACGCCGGGCTGAAGCTGACCGCGGACCAGGAGAAGCTGTGGCCGCCGGTGGAGGCCGCGGTGCGGGATTTCGCCAAGCTCAGGATCGACCGGGCGAACGCGCGGATGAAGGCCGACGACGCTCCGCAGGATCAGCAGCAGCCGGACGATCCGATCGCGCGCCTGCGTGACCGCGCCGACGGCATGGCCGCGAGCGCGACGGCGCTGAAGAAGATCGCCGACGCCGCCGATCCGCTCTACAAGAGCCTGGATGACGGCCAGAAGCGCCGGCTCGCGATGCTGACCCGTCATCACCAGCACGGCTGGGACGGCTGGCGCCACCGCTGGATGGACCGCGACGATCGCGATCACGACGGTTACCGTTGGGATCGGATGGACCCGGACGGCTCGGGGCGCCTTTGATCACAGGGGCGCAAGCCGGCTGGACATCGCGGAAACGCTTTGCTAAACGACCGGCCTCGCAAGGCTTTTGGGTGACCTGAGGCCTTTAGGGCGCATAGCTCAGTTGGTAGAGCAGCTGACTCTTAATCAGCGGGTCCCAGGTTCGAGCCCTGGTGCGCCCACCAAGCAAATCAGGCACTTACTGATATTTACCGTTTGAGAGAACCGAACTAAAACGGTTTTTCAAACGGTGTATTTTTGATCCTCCCGGACGTCTACCCCCGAAAATGTGATGGCAGGATAAGGCGTTCGAGAAGCGGCTTTTTTATTCGAGATCCGCGGCTCGACCCCCCAAACCGTTTAGGAGCGAGACGGCCTCTGGAGAAGTCATGACGTGCGCCGGAAAGGTAAGGCGCGAGATCGGTGCGAAATCCTCGGCGTGATCAGGCCCAACGCCGAAGACGATTTCCTTTTCGTCTTGTTGGACAAAGTGGTGCCGATTCCGATGATCTCGCCCGGGTATTCCGATTTGATCTCGTCCAGGATTCCGAGATGATCTCGCCCACCGTTCCGATTTGATGTCGCCCGGGGCGGGAGGCATTCTGGCTGTCTGGTTTCTGGCATCGGCGAAGCCGCGTGGTCAATCTTGAATCGCGGCTCGAAGGAGTTGTTTTCTGCTGCTTCTGCTGTGGGTATGTGGGCAACGCCCTTGGCGTTGTCCAAGCGCAGCGGCATGTCCACAGCGCCAC
>NZ_JAFAVV010000056.1 GCF_019242285.1 Bradyrhizobium sp. | reverse complement strand
TGCCGCTGGTCAGCCTGCTGTTCATGGCGAGCTTCGTCTTCCCGCTGTTTCTGCCCCGCGGGATGGAGATCGACAAGCTTCTTCAAGAGCACGTCGCTCGTCCTGGTCGTCGGCATTTTCGATCTCATCTCAGCCGGCAAGGCGGCGATCGTCGACCCTGCATGGCAAGGTTTTGGGCTCGAGATGTTCCTGATCATCTCCTTCATCTACTTCGTGTTCTGCTTCTCCATGTCGCGATACAGCCAGTATCTGGAGCGAAGAACCAGGTCGTCATAGAGCCACGGGGTCGTCATCGCCAGCCGAGCGCGGGGGCGACCTGGGTCAGGATCGCCTCGATCACATGCGCGTTGTAGGCGACCCCGAGCTGATTGGGGACGGTCAACAGCAGCGTATCGGCTTCGGCGATGGCTTCGTCCTTCGCAAGCTGCGCGACCAGCACATCCGGCTCGGCGGCATAGCTGCGGCCGAAGATCGCCCGCGTCCTCGGGTCGATGAACCCGATCTGGTCCTCGTCCTCGCCCCCACGCCCGAAATAGGCACGATCGCGATCGTCGACCAGCGCGAAGATGCTGCGGCTGACCGAGACCCGGGGCTCGCGCGCATGGCCCGCCTCCTTCCAAGCGGCGCGGTAGGCCCGGATCTGAGCGGCCTGCTGGACATGGAAGGCTTCGCCGGTCTCGTCGCTCTTGAGGGTCGAGCTCTGCAAGTTCATGCCGAGCTTCGCGGCCCAGACCGCAGTGGCATTCGAGCCGGCGCCCCACCAGATCCGCTCGCGCAGGCCCTCCGAGAGCGGCTCGAGCCGCAGCAGACCGGGCGGGTTCGGGAACATCGGCTGCGGATTGGGCTGCGCAAAACCATGACCGCGCAGCAGGTCGAGGAAAACTTCCGCGTGATGCCGCCCCATGTCGGCGTCGTCCTGCCCTTCGCCCGGCCGATAGCCGAAATAGCGCCACCCGTCGATGACCTGCTCCGGCGAGCCTCTGCTGATGCCGAGTTGCAGCCGTCCGCCCGCGATCAGGTCGGCCGCGCCGGCATCCTCGATCATGTAGAGCGGATTCTCGTAGCGCATGTCGATGACGGCGGTGCCGATCTCGATGCGGCTCGTCTGCGCGCCGACCGCCGCCAGCAGCGGGAATGGAGACGCGAGCTGGCGGGCGAAGTGGTGCACGCGAAAATAGGCGCCGTCCGCACCCAGTTCCTCCGCGGCGACGGCGAGCTCGATGGATTGCAGCAGCGTATCCGCGGCCGAGCGGGTCTGCGATTGCGATGAGGGCGTCCAGTGCCCGAACGAGAGAAAGCCGATCTTCTTCATGCGCGCGATCTATTCATGTCCGGGCCGATTTGCGACTGACGCCACTGCGCTTTCCCCGACCTTGCCGGCGGCCGGCCACGCCCGCATCGCCAGCCGGCCGATCTCTGACAGCTTCTCGCGCGAGGCGCCGTCGCGCGCCTGCACCGCGAGGCCGCGCGCCACCGCGCTGTAATAGGCGGCGAGCATGTCGCAATCGGTATCCCTGGGAATGTCGCCACTGGCGACGCCCTTGCGCATGCGATCCGCCATCGCACCTTCAGAGAAGGCACGATGCTCGGCCATCATGTCGCGGATGCTCTGCATGCCCGGCGCGCAATGCGTGCCAGCGAGCGAGATCATGCAGCCGGGCGGATGGTCGCCGCGGGTGAACTCCTCCGCGGTCGCCTCGAACAGCCGCGCGAAAGCGGACCTGGTGTCGATCGAAGGGTCATGCAGGATCGCGAAGAACCATTGGCCTGCCCACTCCAGATAGGTACGCGTGGCCTCGCAATAGAGCGCTTCCTTGCTGCCGAACGAATTGTAGAAGCTCGATGCGCTGATCCCCATCGCTGATATCAACTCGTCGAAGGACGTGCCCTCATAGCCGCGCTCCCAGAACAGCTTCATCGCGGCATGCAGCGCAACGGCACGGTCGAACACGACCGGCCGTCCCCTGCCACGCTTGCTGTCGTGGACTTGGGTATCTCGGACCTCGTTCTCCCGGCCTTTCCTGTTTTTAATAATTTTTGATGTCATCGCTCCAAAAATCCTTGAACGGCGCCTCCCCGCGTCTATATCGCCAGCACATATTGGAGTGCCTGCTCCAGATATCAACCCCAAGCGCTGCTTTCCGCCTCTCGAATGACAACCACCTGGCATCCCCCTCTCGACACGTTGGACCGGCCGGCACCCGCAGGTCAGGCCGCGGCCGAATTCCGGGCAGCCTGGCAAGGACTCATGGACAGTCTCATGGATCAGATCACCGACCCCTCGAAGCTTGATCGCGAGCTGCTCGACGAGCCGGCGGCGCCACCGCGCCGGCGCGGC
>NZ_JAFAVV010000962.1 GCF_019242285.1 Bradyrhizobium sp. | reverse complement strand
GCGCGCTGATCCAGAGCGTGGTGGCCGAGGACCGCTCCAATGCCGGCCTCACCGTCATCGTGCTCAAGACCGCCGACCAGAAAAGCCGCCTGATGCGGGTGGTGGCGCCGCTCGGCGTGCTCTTGCCCTCCGGCCTCGGGCTCAAGCTCGACAACCAGGACGTCGGCCGCGCCGGCTTCGTGCGCTGCCTGCCGAACGGCTGCGTCGCCGAGGTGATCATGGACGACAAGCTGATGGGACAATTGAAGACGGCAAAGACCGCGACGTTCATCATCTTCGAGACCCCGGAGGAAGGGATCGGGTTTCCGCTGAGCCTGAACGGGCTGTCGGAGGGATTTGACAAGCTGCCGTGAGTCGTTTCGGCGGGATGGAGCGACAGGCGATCCGAGTGATCGGATATGTGAAGCGCCGCTCGCCAAGATCACAACATCCATAGTGACGACGATCGCGGTCTCGTCATCCATAGCGACGACGATCGCGATCGTCGATCATCAGCCTCGATCAAGAAGAAGAGCGCCTCAATCGGTGCGTCATGATCCAGATGTCGCGAAACACTCAGTGGTCAAGCGACCCGTCCCCTCAAAACAACAGCCCCATCAGCAGCACGTTCACATAGAGACCATCCACCCGGATCGCGTTGCGCTGCACGCCCTCGGTGATGAAGCCGACCTTGCGGTAGAGCCGGATGGCGTTGTCGTTGTCCTGGCGGACCGTGAGCTCCACGCGCGTCAGTCCAAACGCGCGCGCGGCCTCCAGCGCGCGGTCGATCAGTTGCCGGCCGAGGCCCTTGCCGCGAAAGGGCGGCAACAGGCCCATGCCGAGCACGCCGACATGAGCGTGAACCGGCCGTGATTTCGGCAGCACGTCGCACCAGCCGACCACCTCACCCGAGGCGAGCGCCACGAACTGCGGATAGCCCTGGCGGATGATCTCCATCACGAAGGCCTGCGTCGATTCCAGCGGCGGCGCCTCCAGGAACGCCAGATAGCGCCGCTCGCGCGCCACCAGGTCGAGCGTCCGGTGGAAGCTGTCGATGAAAGCCGGTGCGATCGGTACGATCTCGGTCATGTCGTCTGCGTCAGGATATCAGAAAGGCGCCTCGGCGGTCTCATTCCATCATTTCTGAATCCTACTGCGGTTCCGCAAGTGCGGAGAATACGCGCAACAACATGATCGCTTTGTAATCTCGAAGAGGCGCACAATCGACCGATAAGGGGTTATTAAGGTCCGAATCGGGCCCGAAGGTGGTGCGCCTTTGTTTCGCACCCCCTCGCAACCAACCGCGCAAGAGACTATCTTGGGCCGAATTTGCATGTAACGGACCAGGCGGATGAACCCCTCGACTCCACTCCTCGACCGCGCCAAGCTCGACCGTGACGCCGTACGCCGCGAGATCGCGCGCGGGCTCTCGGGCGCCGACGACGGCGAATTGTTTCTCGAATACAGCCAGACCGAAGCGTTGATGTTCGACAACGGGCGCCTGAAGCAGGCGACCTACGATACCAGCCAGGGTTTTGGCCTGCGCGCGGTGAAGGACGACGCGGTCGGTTACGCGCATTCCTCCGACGTATCGCTGCCGGCGCTGATCCGCGCGGCCGACGCCGTCCACGCCGTGCGCGGCGGCTATTCCGGCACGTTTTCGGCGCCACCGGCGCACACCAATGTGCGGCTCTATGGCGACGACAATCCGCTGGATGCGCCCGGCTTCGAGAGCAAGGTCAAGCTGCTCGGCGAGATCGATGCCTATGTCCGCCAGAAGGACCCGCGGGTGCGCCAGGTGACGGTGAGCCTGGGCGCGACCTGGCAAGTGGTCGAAATCCTCCGCCCGGACGGCGAGAGCTATCGCGACATCCGCCCGCTGGTGCGGGTCAACATTTCCGTGGTCGCAGGCGACGGCAATCGCCAGGAAAGCGGCAGCAAGGGTTATGGCGGCCGCGAAGGCTATGCGCGTTTCATCGAGACCAAGGCCTGGCGCGATGCCGCCGACGGCGCGATCCGCGAAGCGCTGGTCAATCTTGAATCGGTACCGGCGCCGGCCGGCGAAATGGATGTCGTGCTCGGGGCCGGCTGGCCCGGCGTGATGCTGCACGAAGCGGTCGGTCACGGGCTTGAAGGCGACTTCAACCGCAAGAAGACCAGCGCGTTCGCCGGCCTGATGGGCCAGCAGGTCGCCGCCAAGGGCGTCACTGTCGTGGACGACGGTACGATGGCCTCGCGCCGCGGCTCGCTGTCGATCGACGACGAGGGCACGCCGACCAACCGCACCGTGCTGATCGAGGACGGCATCCTGGTCGGCTACATGCAGGACCGCCAGAACGCGCGGCTGATGAACATGA
>NZ_JAFAVV010000670.1 GCF_019242285.1 Bradyrhizobium sp. | reverse complement strand
TCCTGGTTTGCGTCGCAGGCCATGGGCTTGCTGCGCTCGATCCGGCCAAGCCTGAGCCGCGCTGGCTCTGGGCCGCCGACGGCCGCGCGCTGGCCGGGCTGAACGCGGTCGCCGCCGCGCCCGACGGCCGCATCTTCGCGGTCGAAGGCAGCACCGCCCGGCCGCCGGATCAATGGCGCCACGACCTGATGGAGAAGCGCCACAACGGCCGGCTGATCGCCTGCGGCGCGGCGCTGGACGGCGCGACGACCCTGCTCGACGGCCTCGCCTATCCCTATGGCATCACGATCCAACCAGAAACCAGCCAGCTCTGGTTCACCGAGAGCTGGGCCCACCGGTTGAGCCGCATGGCGGTCCCGGCCAACGGTGCCATACGGCCCGAGACCGTGCTGCGCAACCTGCCGGGCTATCCGGCCCGCATCACGTCCGACGGCCATGGCGGCTTCTATCTCGGCCTGTTCGCGCGCCGCACCCATCTGATCGAATTCGTGCTCAAGGAGGACGATTTTCGCGAGGAGATGATCGCGACCATCGCGCCGGAGCTCTGGGTCGCGCCGGCCTATGCCGGTGGCGACAACTGCCTGGAGCCGATGCAGATCGGCGGCGTAAAAGCGCTGGGCATCCAGAAGCCCTGGGCGCCGCCGCGCTCCTACGGGCTTCTGGCGCATCTCGATGCCAATGGCGAGGCCACCGCCAGCATCCACAGCCGCGCCGGCGGCCGCTTCCACGGCATTACGGCTGCCTGCGCCACGCCGCAGGGGCTCGTGATCGCGTCCCGCGGCGCGAGCCGCCTCCTGTTCGGGCCCGGAGATCTGACATGACGGACACGATCGCGCTCTCCGACGTCGTCGCGAAAGCCGCCGCCCGCGAGCCGGTGTTGAGGGTTGTGGGTGGCAGCAAGATCTATGGCGGCGTCCACGCCATCGAGGGCGTCGATTTCGATCTCCATCCCGGCGAGGTCCATGCGCTGGTCGGCGAGAACGGCGCCGGCAAGTCGACGCTGTGCAAGGCGATCGCCGGCGCGATCCGGCTGACCTCGGGCGACCTCTTCGTCGACGGCAAGCGGGTCGATTTCGAGCAGCCGCGCGACGCGCTCGCATCCGGCATCTGCATGGTCTACCAGGAGACGAGCCTGGTGCCGACCATGACAGCGGCGCAGAACATCGAGCTCGGCAACGAGAAGCTGCTCACACGCTTCCGCACCCTGAACATCCAGGCCCAGCAGCTGTTGCAGTCGCTGAACTTCCACGTCGATCCGGCAACCCCGGTGGCGCTGCTCGGCACCGCGAAGAAGCAGATGGTCGAGATCGCGCGCGCGATCTACAACAAGGCGCGGATCATCATCTTCGACGAGCCGACCGCGAGCCTGACGCCGGAGGAGATCGTCCACTTCTTCCACCTCGTGCGCGACCTGCGCGCCCGCGGCGTCGCCATCATCTACATCTCGCACGCGCTGGAAGAGAGCCTGCAGATCGCCGACCGCATCACGGTGCTGCGCGACGGGCGGCTCGTCATCACGGCGCCGGCCAAGAGCCTGACCCGTGACGCGCTGGTGCAGCACATGGTCGGGCGCCAGGTGGCGCAGGCGATCTACGGCCGCAGCGAGAAGCCGGCGCATCACCGCCGCGAGAAGGTGCTCACTGTCGAGAACGTCACCATGGGCATGGTGGTGAAGAACATGTCGTTCTCGGTCTATGCCGGTGAGGTGGTCGGCATCGCCGGCCTGATCGGCTCCGGCCGCACCGAGATCGCCAAGATCATCTTCGGCGCGCTCAAGCGCAACCTCGTCAATGGCGGCACGATCAGGCTGCGCGGCAAGCCGATCCGCTACCGCGTGCCGCGCCAGGCGATCGACGACGGCATCGCCTACATCACCGAGGACCGCAAGGCCAACGGCTTCTTCGAGACCATGATCGTCGACGACAACGTCTATATCGGCAAGCTCGCGACCCGGCTCGGCTTCTCGTTCCTGCTCTCCCGCGCGCGCCGCTCGAAGCTCGCGAACTACTGGGTCGAGCGGCTCAAGATCAACGCGCTGCAGAGGAAGGCGCGCATCGTCGAATTGTCCGGCGGCAACCAGCAGAAGGTGGTGCTGGCGAAGTCGCTCGGCCAGGATCCCTCGATCATCATCTTCGACGAGCCGACCAGGGGCGTCGATGTCGGCACCATTCCCCACATCCATGCCGAGATCCGCAGGCTGGCCGACGAAGGCAAGGCCGTGGTCGTGATCTCCTCCTATCTGCCCGAGATCCTCGCGGTCTCGGACCGCATCCTGGTCGCCCGCACGGGGCGGATCGTCGCCGAATTCGACGCGGCGGACGCGACCCAGGACAAAATTCTGTACGCTGCCGTGCATTAGTTTTTGGCTGTCACTGATTCGTCGCCACCGAACGGCCCGACGCGGACCCAAGAAACCGGTCCAAGAATCCGGTCCAGAATCCGCAAAAACAATTTGCATTCACCGGAAATTAAGGTGTTGCGGAACACATACCGAACATATAGTGTCCGTTCATGATTTGTTTCGAGGGCTAGCAGCGGGAGCGCGTTTTCCCGCCATCCGCACCGAGAGACGCAGCAACCGGGGGACTTCTCGAGATGCTCACGCGCAAGCAATACGAACTTCTTCGTTTCATCAATGAACGCCTCAAGGAGGCCGGCGTGCCGCCCTCCTTCGATGAGATGAAGGATGCTCTCGACTTGCGCTCGAAATCCGGCATCCACCGCCTCATCACGGCGCTGGAGGAGCGCGGCTTCATCCGCCGCCTGCCGAACAGGGCCCGCGCGATCGAGGTGATCAAGCTGCCCGAGCTCTCGGCGACCGGCGGCAACAGCCGCCGCGGCTTCACGCCATCCGTCATCGAAGGCAATCTGGGCAAGCTGCGCGGCGCCAGCGCCGAGGACGGCGAACGTCCGGTTGCCGTGCCCGTGATGGGCCGGATCGCGGCCGGCACGCCGATCGAGGCGCTGCAGACGCGCAGCCACACCATCAGCGTGCCGCCCGACATGCTCGGCTCCGGCGAGCACTACGCGCTCGAAGTGCGCGGCGACTCCATGGTCGACGCCGGTATCCTCGACGGCGACATGGCGCTGATCCAGCGCAACGAGACCGCGGAAACCGGCGACATCGTGGTGGCGCTGATCGACGACGAGGAAGCGACCTTGAAGCGCTTCCGCCGCCGCGGCGCGTCGATCGCTCTGGAACCGGCCAATACGTCGTATGAAGTCCGCATCCTCCCGCCGAACCGGGTGAAGATCCAGGGCAAGCTGATCGGGCTCTATCGGAAGTACTGAGCGGCGTATGTTGCGGCCAGCCCGACATCGGGCTGGTGAGCTTCAGGGCATTCGGAACCGCCGGACTTTTGGCGGATGTGATGGTGTTCACTCCGTGATGTCGCGCGCGATCGAAAATGCCTTGCGCCTAGCGGAAATTCCGCGCTCCCACGATGAGCGAGGAACCATGCGGCTTCAACGGATTTGTGATCCTGCGATATGGCTGCGAGCCGTATAATTGCCCATAACCGAGCAAAAGCTCGCATGCTTCCTGTCCACTCTGATAGAGGCCTGCGCCTCCTAAGGACGTCGTGACGCCGGAGAATTGAATATCGGCTGCGTGAACAGATCACGGCGCGAGCAATAGCGTGGAGCGCGGGTTTGCTATCTCAAGAAGAGGAGCAATCCGATGTGTGACTACAGTATGCATGCCACGGCAACACGTCCCGCCAAGGTCGGCGAGACGGTCGTCACCACGACGTTTCGCGGTACCTCGACCCGCGGCTTCGCCTCACCAGAAGATCCCTCCGTTGCCGTCTGCATGCTGCCAGGAACCGAGCTCGCCTTCGCCGCCGACGTCCGCTACGACAATCGCTGGATCTGGACGCGCACCATCAACAGCCGCGTCGGCAAGTTCGGCAAGATCGATCCCCACGTGCCGGACCGCCATCATGACGCGATCGAGTTTCCGGACGGCAAATATGTCCTGGTGACACAGCTCGTCGAAGGCCAGCGCGCCACGGTACTGCAATTGCCGGTCATCCAGCAGGGAGCCGCGCCGGTGAAGACGACCGCTTCGACACCCGCGACGCCCTCGCTCCCTGTCGACTGACGGCCCGGGCCGAGTCTATGCTACCGCCGGTTGCCGACCGGCGGAGCCCTCGAGGTCCGCGGCGGCGCGCGAATCGACAACGAAGACTGCGGTCACACGGCCATGGTCAACAAGATCAGTTGGCAGAAGGCCGGACGGGTCACCGAGCCCGGGCGGTATATGTTCACGTTCGGCTGGCTCACCGTCACCGCCGACGACCTTGCGATCTGGCAGCAATACCCGCAGGCGACCTTCACCCTGGTCGAATTGCCGCGCGGCGAAGGCGGGGCGGAAGAATTTCATCTCGGCGCCTTCGAGCTGCCGCTCCCGATGCGTGAAGAGCCCGGCTCATAGCGCCACCAGGCGCCACTCACTCGTCCCCCTGCAAATCCGTGACCGGCGGCGTCGCATCCTTCCCGCCCGTGGCCGGTGGCCGCGACACCAGCACGGACTCGTCGCTGCCTTCGCCCGGCACCGCCGGCGACCATGGCCGGTCGAAGCCGCGCGGTCTGACTGCCTGCACCGCGAATGCATCGCCGTTCCGCCACAGCATCAGCGCGCCCTGGCGGCGCAGGCGGTCGCGATCGATCACTGAGGCGGCGCAATCGCGCGGCGCCGTGCGTGCGGTGACGATCAGCGCGGCGCGCTCGCAATCGTCCGCCACCGCCTCCGGCCGCAGCGCGGCGCTGACGAAGCGGCCATCCGCCATCGCCACCGCGCAGCCGCCGTCGTCGCAGGAGACGCCTTCGGCGAGCGTGGCATCGTCGGGGACGCGCGCGTCCGCATCGGAGGCGAGCCATTCCTTGACGAGAAACGCGTCCTTCGCCATCCGCATCAGATGCAGCCGGCCGTCCCTGCCGCGGACGGCGACGTTGTGACCGTCGCCGGAGATCAGGATGTCGGGCTGCGGCGCCGCCAGCGCCCAGGCGAGCGCGAAGGCGAGCACCAGCGCGCCCGACCAGCGCAGCGGCGTGCGCAACAGCCCCATCAGCACCACGCCGACCGACGCGGCGATCAGCGGCCCCGTGCCGAACGCCGCCATGCGGCCAATCGCGCCGGGCAGCGCCGCCACCCATTTCGTCACGACGATCATCCAGTCGATGCCGATGCCCATCAGCCACCAGAAGAAGCCGTCGAAGCCGAACGGCATCGCGAGCAGCCCGAGCATCCCCGCGGGCATCACCAGCACCGAAACCACCGGCATCGCCGCGAGGTTGGCGAGCAGCCCGTAGGGCGTGACGCGATGGAAATGAAAGGCGGCATAAGGCGTCGTCGCGAGCCCCGCGACCAGCGAGGCCAGCATCAGTGTCATCGCCTCGCGTCCGCCCCACAGCGCCAGTTTGGTCGCGACCGAACTGTCGGAGGCGGCAAACAGCCGGGGCATCCCGACCTGCACCAGCGCGACCAGGCCGAGGGTGGCCGCGAACGACATCTGGAAGCTCGGATGCACCAGCGCCTCGGGCGCGATCACCAGCACGATCATGGCGGCGAGCGCCAGCGTGCGGAGCGTGATCGCCCGGCGGTCGACCATGACCGCGATCAGCACCACCGCCGTCATGTAGAAGGAGCGCTGGGTCGCGACCTCGGCGCCCGACAGCAGCAGATAGAACGCGGCCGCAAACAGCGCCGCGGCCGCCGCCCATTTCTTGATGGCCTGGCGCAGGCTGAGGCCGGGGATCAGCGCAAGCAGCGCGCGCACGGCAAAGAACACCACGCCGGCGACCACGGCCATGTGATAGCCGGAGATCGACAGCACGTGGCCGAGGCCGGAAATGAACATGGCGTCGTTCACCGGCGTGGTGATGGCGTCGCGCCGTCCGGTCAGCAGCGCGGTGGCGATCGCCCGCTCGTCGCCGTCGAGCCGGGTGCGGATGCGCGCATCGATCGCGTCCCGCAGGTTCTGCATGAAGGCCGCGTAGCGCAGCGCCAGCCCGCCGCTCTGCGGCGGCGCCTCGGTCCGGATCGCGCCCATCACGAAGCCGGAGGCGCCGAGGCCCTGGAAGAACATGTCGCGCGCGAAATCATAGGAGCCCGGCCGCGAGGGCGCGAGCGGCGGCATCAGGCGCGCCTTCAAATTGACGAAACTGCCGACGTCGGGCGCCGTGCCTTTCTTCACCGACAGCCGCACCCGCTCGAGCCTGATCTCGTCGCGCGGGCTCTGCATCGCCGTCACCCGCAGCACGAAGCGGTCGGTGCGCTCGCGGATGTCGCGGGTTTCCACGAAGCCCGCCAGCACCACCGAATAGAGCGGCCGCGCCAGCATGCCATGCGCGATCCGCGCCGTCCTGAAAGTCGCGCAGGCAAAGCCCGCCGCAACGGCCGCAGCCAACACCGCAGCGACGAAGAACCTGCTTCGCCTCGCCTGGAACGCGGCGGCGCACAGCGCGCCAGCCACGGCAAGGCTGAGCCAGAGCGCCGGCTCGCGTTCGGCGGCGAAATAGAGCGCGATGCCCGCGCCGAACGCCACCGGGACCCAGGGCAACAGCCGCCCCGCACCGGCCTCCGCGCGGACCCAGCCGCGCAGACGTTCGACGAAGGCTGTCCAGACATCGAAGTCCGACGGCGCGAAACCGCCGGCCTGCGCCGCTCCACGCGGCGGCCAGACGCCCGCTACGGCACCTGCCATCCAGGGCGGGTGTGGCGGTCCGCTCCCCACAGCCATCAGACGCTACCCTTACGTGCGCACCTTCACGTTGGCGGCGCAGACTACCGTAAGGTGTTACCGGCTGCACAGGAGAACGGATCAGGAATCTGTTCGCGGGACGCGTGAGGATTCGCAAGGCGCGCGGCGAAGCGAGCCAGTGGGAGTTGAGGGGTTGGCGACCCTGCGGTCAGGCCCGGAATGTATCGGGCGCCACGGGCAGCCGCGTCACCGGTGAGCCCGGTCCGGCCGAAGCCGGCTGGAACGGCCGCACCTTGCCAGTCGATCCGGACGCCTGGTGCTTATGCCGATGGCTCGCTGCGTCCGCGGAAAAGGCGGGCACCAGCAGCAAAACCATCGCAATCGCGAGCTTCTTCATGAAAGGCCTCCTGCCCTGAAGACGGATCGAGCCGATCCGTCCTGGACCAGCCCAATCCTGATCAGGTGACGGCGGGCACGCAACAACAATTGACACTCACCCCTTGCCGCCGACTTCCTTCGCAAAGGTGTCTCGCAGGCCGATGGTTCGGTTCAACACCAGCCGGTCCGGCGTCGAATCCTTGTCGCGCACGAAATAGCCCTGCCGCTCGAACTGCATCGCTTCGGCCGAATTGGCCTCCGCGATCGCCGGCTCGATCCGCGCCTCCTTCATGATTTCCAGCGACTGCGGATTGAGGTCGGCGGCGAAATTGGCGGCGTCCGGGCTCGGCTTGGCGAAGAGCTGGTTGTAGATGCGGATCTCGGCGGGCCGCGACTGCGCGGCCGGCAGCCAGTGCATGGTCGCCTTCACCTTGCGTCCGTCGGGCGCGTTGCCACCCCTGGTCAGAGGATCATACGTGCAACGCAGCTCGACGACCTCGCCGGCGGCGTTCTTGATCACCTTCTCGCACTTGATGAAATAGGCATAGCGCAGCCGCACCTCGTTGCCGGGAGAGAGCCGGAAGAACTTTTTCGGCGGGTTCTCCATGAAGTCTTCCTGCTCGATATAGAGCTCGCGGCCGAACGCGAGGCGGCGCGTGCCGAGCGCGGGATCGTCGGGATGGTTGACCGCCTCGATTTCCTCCGTCTGCCCTTCTGGATAGTTTTCCAGCACGACCTTGAGCGGCCGGAGCACGGCCATGCGCCGCGGCGCCGTGCGGTTGAGCTCCTCGCGGATGCAGAACTCGAGCATGCCGACATCGACCACGCTGTTGGCTTTCGCCACCCCGATGCGCTTGACGAATTCCCGGATCGCCGCCGGCGGCACGCCGCGCCGCTTCAGGCCCGCAATGGTTGGCATGCGCGGATCGTCCCAGCCGGAAACGTGGCCGTCCTGCACGAGTTTTGTCAGCACGCGCTTGGAGAGCAGCGTGTAGGTCAGGTTGAGCCGTGCGAATTCGTACTGGCGCGGCCGCGACGGCACCGGCAGCTTCTCCAGGAGCCAGTCGTAGAGCGGCCGATGATCCTCGAACTCCAAGGTGCAGATCGAATGGGTGACGCCCTCGATCGCATCCGACTGCCCATGCGCATAATCGTAGCTCGGATAGATCGACCACTTGTCGCCGGTGCGCGGATGATGCGCATGCAGGATGCGGTAGAGCACGGGGTCGCGCAGGTTGATGTTGCCGGCGGCCATGTCGATCCTGGCGCGCAGCACGCGCGCGCCGTTCGGAAATTCGCCGGCCTTCATGCGGTGGAACAGGTCGAGATTCTCCGCAACCGACCGGTCGCGGAACGGGCTGTTGCTGCCGGGCTCGGTCAGGGTGCCGCGGTTGGCGCGGATCTCGTCCTGCGATTGGTCGTCGACATAGGCGAGCCCGGCGCGGATGAGCCCCTCGGCCCATTCGTACAGGCGGTCGAAATAGTCGGAGGCATAGAACAGGTTCTTGCCCCAGTCGAAGCCGAGCCAGCGCACGTCGGCCTGGATCGAGTCGATGTATTCCTGCTCCTCCCGGGTCGGATTGGTGTCGTCGAAGCGCAGATTGCAGTGGCCGGGAAATTCCTGCGCGACGCCGAAATTGAGCGCGATCGACTTGGCGTGGCCGATGTGCAGATAGCCGTTCGGCTCCGGCGGGAACCGGGTCACGATCTCCCGCTGCCGGCCAGCCTCGAGGTCGGCCTGGATGATGTCGCGGATGAAATCGCGCCCTGCCTCGGCGATTGCCGTCTCTGTCGTCATTCCCCGTTCCTGTCTGGAAATCAGCGGCCGTTCTGCCAAATTCGCCGCGTCAAGCCAAGCGGGCTTTGGCGAGCTCCGGCAAGCCCCGTGCCGCAGCAGGCTTTAGTTATGCATCATTCCTGCTATACACCACCGCCCGATACGCGACCCGCCCATCCTGTGAGCGACCTGCCCTGCTAATGACCGAAACGATCGTCACACGCTTCGCCCCCTCGCCCACCGGCTTCCTCCATATCGGGGGCGCCCGCACCGCGCTGTTCAACTGGCTCTATGCCCGCGGCCGCGGTGGCAGGATGCTGTTGCGTATCGAGGACACCGACCGCGCGCGTTCGACCAAGGAGGCGATCGACGCCATCCTGGACGGCCTGAAATGGCTCGGACTCGATTGGGACGGCGACGTCGTCTACCAGTTCAGCCGTGCCGCGCGTCATCGCGAGATCGCCCAGCAGCTGCTCGCGGCCGGCAAGGCCTATTACTGCTACGCCAGCGCCGAGGAGCTCGCCGAGATGCGCGAGAAGGCGCGCGCCGAGGGGCGCACACGGCTCTACGATGGCCGCTGGCGCGATCGCGATGCTTCCGAAGCGCGGCCCAACGTCAAGCCGGTGATCCGCCTGAAGGCGCCGCTCGACGGCGAGACCGTGGTTGAGGACCAGGTGCAGGGCCGCGTGGTCTGGCAGAACGAGAACCTCGACGACCTCGTGCTGCTGCGCTCGGATGGTACGCCGACCTATATGCTCGCCG
Source organism: Bradyrhizobium sp. (assembly GCF_019242285.1). Lineage (GTDB taxonomy): Bacteria > Pseudomonadota > Alphaproteobacteria > Rhizobiales > Xanthobacteraceae > Bradyrhizobium. The sequence continues at coordinate 173 of NZ_JAFAVV010000670.1, read as the reverse complement.
TCGTGGTCGACGACCACGATATGGCCGTAACCCACATCATCCGCGGCGATGATCACCTGACAAACGCGGCGCGGCAAAAGCAGATCTACGATGCGCTCGGCTGGACCGTACCCGTCATGGCGCACATCCCGCTGATCCACGGACCCGATGGCTCAAAACTCTCCAAGCGCCAC
>NZ_JAFAVV010000412.1 GCF_019242285.1 Bradyrhizobium sp. | reverse complement strand
TTGCGGCCGCGGCAAGACCCGCGATGAGACGCATCTGCATCTCCTCTCAGTGACCAGCCATCGCCGGGACCTCGCCCGGCACCATGCTCGGCGGCACCACGTCGGTCGGGCCGAGCGCATGCTCCGGCCCGAGCTCGCCTTCCCACTTCGCAACCACTGATGTCGCGAGCGTGTTGCCGATCACGTTGGTGGCGCTGCGGCCCATGTCCAGGAAGGTGTCGATGCCCATGATCATGTGCAGCCCGGCCTCGGGGATATTGAACTGGCTCAAGGTCGAGGCGATCACCACCAGCGAGGCGCGCGGCACGCCGGCGACGCCCTTGGAGGTGATCATCAACGTCGCGAGCATCGCGAGCTGCGTCGGCAGGGACATCTCGATCTTGTAGGTCTGCGCGATGAAGATGGAGGCGAAGGTGCAGTACATCATCGTGCCGTCGAGGTTGAAGGAATAGCCGAGCGGCAGCACGAAGCTCGAGATGCGCGAGGAGGCGCCGAAGCGGTTCAACCCCTCCAGCGTCTTCGGATAGGCGGCTTCCGAGCTCGCGGTCGAGAACGCGATCATCAGCGGTTCGCGGATCAGCCGGAGCAGATGACTGTAGCGCGGCCCGATCACGATGAAGCCGGCAATCACCAAGAGTCCCCAGAGGATCAGCAGCGACAGATAGAAGCCGCCCATGAAGACGATGAGCTTCCACAACACGAGAAGGCCATTCTTTGCGACCGTCGCGGTGATCGCGGCAAATACCGCGACCGGCGCGAACAGCATCACATAGCTCGTGACCTTCAGCATGATGTGCCCGACGTCGTCGATCAGGCCGAGCAACGCCTTGGAACGCTCCGGCAGCGCGCCCATCGCCACCGAGAAGAACACAGCGAAGATCACGATCTGCAGGATCTCGTTCTGCGCCATGGCGTCGGCGATCGAGGTCGGGATCAGGTGGGTCAGGAACTTCTCGATCGAGAAGGCGGAGACCGGCAATCCGGTCGACTGCGACTTGTCCGGCAGCGCGCCCGGGAAGTTCGCGCCCGGCTGCAACAGGTTCACCATGATGAGGCCGAGCAGCAGCGAGATGAAGGACGCGCTGACGAACCAGCCGAGCGTCTTGGCGAAGATGCGCCCCAGCTTGGAGCCGCTTCCCATGTGGGCGATGCCGCCGACGAGGGTGGCGAACACCAGCGGCGCGATGATCATCTTGATCAGGCGCAGGAACAGAACGGCGAGCAGGTTGATGTCGGACGAAAGCTCGGCGCGGCTGTCCGGCATGAAATTGAAGATGAAGGCACCGACCACGACCCCCAGCACCATCGCGGCCAGAATATACTGCGTGAACCTGTTCGACATTACCCTTACCCCATGAGATCGACTTGTCATCAGTTTGTCAGATTCCCCAACCGACGCAACACGCTTGGGCGCGCAGCCCGCCGGTTCCTGCCCTGGCAATCCAACCGCCATCAGGCGCAACGCAGTGCAACATGGCGCGTCTGCTCATTTCGTACGCGCGGGTTGCATCAATATTCACCGCCAACGCGGCGGCGCAATCCTGGTCGGATGCCGGCGATCGCCCACGGCATGCCGATCTTTTCGATGGCACGGCCTGGGAGCGCGAGCTAGTTTGCTTCCAACCATCAGCATACTGTCGATCGGGAGGACATCCATCGTGCGGATCGCCGTGATCGGCGGAGGGCCGGGCGGGCTCTATTTCGCCTATCTCTGGAAGAAGCGTCATCCGGATGCGCGCGTTGACCTGTTCGAGCAGAACGGCGCCGACGCGACGTTCGGCTTCGGCGTGGTATTCTCCGACCAGGCCCTCGACTTCCTGCGCGCCGACGATCCCGACACCGTGGATGCAATTGCGCCCAGGATGGAGCGCTGGAAGAACATCACCCTCAACCTGCATGGCGCAAGCGTCGAGATCGACGGCGTCGGCTTCTCCTCCATCGGCAGGCTGGAATTGCTGGCGCTTCTGCGCGGGCAAGCCCAGTCCGTTGGCGTCGAGGCACGGTATGATACGGCGGTCCGGTCCATCGAAGCGCTTGGCGGCTACGACCTGATCGTCGCCGCGGACGGGCTGAACTCGATGGTGCGTCGCGCCTTCGAGGGCGATTTCGGCTTCTCGGTCTCCTACGCAACCAACAAGTTCGCCTGGTACGGCACGACAAAGACCTTCGCCACGCTGTCGCAGACCTTCGTCGCGACCGCCCTCGGCCATTTCAATGCCCATCACTATCGCTACTCGCCGACGATGAGCACGTTCCTGGTCGAGTGCGACCGCGCCACCTGGCAGGCTTATGGTTTTGCGGACAAGACCATCGAGGAATCGAGGGCGATCTGCGCGGAGGTGTTCTGCGACGCGCTCGATGGCCACGCCTTGATCTCCAACCGTTCGACGTGGCGCAACTTCCCCTGGGTCTGGAACGAGCACTGGTCCCACCACAACATGGTGCTGATCGGCGACGCACTGCACACCGCGCACTTTTCGATCGGGTCGGGCACACGGCTCGCGATCGAGGACGCGATCGCGCTGGTCAAGGCGCTGGAGGCGGAAACCGACATTCCGCGCAGCCTCGCGCGCTATGAAGCCGAGCGGAAGCCGATCGTGAAGAAGCTCGTCACCGCTGCACGCACCAGCGCCGACTGGTACGAGAAATTCCCCGAGCACATGAAGTTGGGCCTGATGGATTTCGCCTACAGCTACATCACCCGCTCCGGCCGGATCGACGATGCGCGGCTGCGCGCGATGTCTCCGCGCTTCATGTCGCGGTACGAGGAGGCGCGTCATGGCGCGTGAGATCAAGGACGGCGTGCCGCGCGACAATCCCGGCGCCCGCGAGATCGGGTTCGACACTCCTGAGCGCTACAATGCCAGCCGCATCCTGTTCGACAATCTCGCCAGGGGCCATGGCGATCGGGTGGCGCTCACCGGCCGCGCCGGCACGCTGACCTATGCCGAGCTCTGCGCCGAAGCCTGCCGCTGGGGCCGCTGTTTCCGCGGGCTCAGACTTCGGCGCGGCGACCGCGTCCTCCTGTTTCTCGACGACACGCCGGCTTATCCGGCGGCGTTCTTCGGCGCGGTGCGCGCCGGCTTCGTGCCACTGCTGATCAACACGATGACGCCGCCGGATTTGCTGCAATTCTATCTCGCCGACAGCGGCGCGCAGGTCGCGGTCGTGGACGCCGAGTTCTGCCCGCGCTTCAACGCGGAAGCCTGCCGGGACACCCGGCTCGAGACGCTGCTGGTGGTCAATGGCGAGATCGGCGAGAACGACGCCCCGGAGGCGATGGCTGCGGAGGAATGGCTGGATAATTTTCCAGCCGAGCTGGCCGAGGTCGATACCCATCGCAACGAGATGGCCTTCTGGATGTATTCGTCGGGTTCGACCGGACGGCCCAAGGGCATCGTGCATCTGCAGCACGACATGGCCTATGCCGATCTTGCTTTTGCGCAGAACGTCCTGAAGCTGACGGCGGGCGACATCTGCTTCTCGGTGCCGAAGATCTTCTTCGCTTATGGCTTTGGCAATTCGATCACTTTCCCATTCTCAGCCGGCGCAACGACGCTGTTGCTGCCGGGCCAGCCGAAACCGGCGGCCATCTTCGACGCAATCGCGCGCTTCAAGCCGACCGTGTTCTTCGGACTGCCGACGCTCTATACCTCGCTGACCAAGGCCGACGGCGCGCACGACGCGGATTTCTCCTCGCTGCGCCTTTCGGTGTCGGCCGCGGAGGTGCTGTCGAGCGAGGTCTTCAACGGCTGGAAGCGGCTGACCGGGCTGGAAATCGTCGAAGGGCTCGGTTCGACCGAGGTGCTGCACATCTATCTCTGCAACCGGCCCGACCGGAAGAAGCCAGGTGCTGCCGGCCTCCGCGTACCCGGCTACGAGATCGCGAAGGACAAGGACGGCCGCGAGGTCGGCGACGACGAGGAAGGCATCCTGTGGGTGCGCGGCGATTCCGCTACGCCGCTTTATTGGAAGCGAAAGGACAAGACCGCGGAGACCATCCGCGAGGAGGGCTGGATCTACACCGGCGACCGCTTCGTCCGCGACGCCGAGGGCTTCCACTTCTTCCGCGGCCGCGCCGACGACCTGATCAAGATCTCCGGTCAGTGGGTCTATCCGCTCGAGGTCGAATTGTGCCTCGCCGAGCATCCCGAGGTATGCGAATGCGCGGTCTATGCGGTCGAGTTGCCGGACCGCCGCATGATGCTGAAGGCAGTGGTGGTGATGAACGATGGTGCCTTCGACGAGGGTGATGCGACCAGGCGGTTACAGGATTTCGTCAAGGCGAAACTGCTGCCCTACAAATATCCGCGCGAGATCACCTTCGTCGAAGAGTTGCCGAAGACCGGCACCGGCAAGATCGACCGCCAAGCCGTGATGCGGATGTAGCCCGTGTCATTGCGAGCAATGACGGCAACCCTACGATCCCAGCCCCGTTCCACCATAGAGCCATGCCAGATCGCCGTACCATTCTTCGGACGACTTCGCGCCCATGATCGCATTGCGCAGCCGGGCGTGCTCGCCGTCGGGATGATAGATGTGCTCGCCAATCGCGCGCGACAGCAGTTGCACCCGCGCGGTGCGCGGCAGGCGCTGCGCGCGATAGGCCTCAAGCGCGACGGCGTGGTCCTCGTGCGCGGCCAGCATGTGCGACAGGCACACCGCGTCCTCCATCGCCTGGCAGGCGCCTTGCGCGAAATATTGCAGCATCGGATGCGCGGCATCGCCGAGCAGCGCGGCGCGGCCGTCGACCCAGCGCTCGGTGGGATCGCGGTCGCACAGCACCCAGAGCTTCCAATCCCGGCCATGGCGGATGATGCTCTGCGCTCGCGCGTGCACATGGCCAAAACCCTGCAGCACCTCCTGCTGGCTGACGGGCTTGCCTGCCACGGGCTCGGGCGCATCATTGTGATAGGTCACGACCAGGTTGAACACCTTCCAACCCGACAGGGGGTAATGCACGATGTGACATTTTGGTCCGGCCCACAGCGTCGCCGCGTTCCATCGCAAATCCTCCGGCATCTGCTCCGTCGGGATCACCGAGCGATAGGTGGTATGGCCGGAGACGCGCGGCGCGCCGTCGCCCGCGACTTGCTTGCGCACGTTCGACCACAGGCCGTCGGCGCCGATCAGGAGCGAGCCGGTGACGCGCTCGCCGGTCGCGAGATGAGCGGTCACCGACGCGCCATCCTGGTCATAGCCGGTGACCTCGCTGGAGACACGCAGCTCGATCAAATCAGAATCCCGGCAGGCCTTCAGGAATACGCCATGGAGGTCACCGCGATGCACGACGGCGTAGGGGTTGCCGAAACGCGCGCGGAAGGCATCGCCGAGATCGACATGGGTGATCTCCTCGGCGGTGAGCGCATCCATCAGCCGAAGCTGGTCGATATAGACGGCCATGCCGCGCGCGGCCTCGCCGACGCCGAGATAATCGAAGGCGTGAAACGCGTTCGGCCCGAGCTGGATGCCGGCGCCGATCTCGCCGAGCGCCGACGCCTTCTCCAATAGAATCGAGCGAAAGCCCTTTTGCGCGAGGCCAAGCGCCGCGGCGAGGCCGCCGATGCCGCCGCCGGCGATCAGGACCGGACGATCGAGCGATGCCATCAGCCGGCCTTACCCATATGCTCGAGCACCTGCTCGGCGCGCAGC
>NZ_JAFAVV010000405.1 GCF_019242285.1 Bradyrhizobium sp. | reverse complement strand
ACCACGCGATGTACCAGATACTGATGCTCGCGATGAACCTCGCGCTGACCGCCAACAACATCGGCCTCATGTGGGCGGCGATCGAGATCGCGACGCTGACCACGGTGCTGATGGTCGGCATCTACCGCACCCATGAGGCGCTGGAGGCAGCCTGGAAATATTTCATCCTCGGCAGCGTCGGCATCGCGCTCGCGCTGTTCGGCACCATCCTGGTCTACATGGCGGCGCGTCCCGTGGTCGGCGAAGGCACGGATGCGATGGTGTGGACCGTGCTGGTCTCGCGCGCAGCCGAGTTCGATCCGGCGCTGCTCAATGTCGCCTTCGTGTTCCTGCTGCTCGGCTACGGCACCAAGGTCGGGCTCGCGCCGCTGCATGCCTGGCTGCCCGACGCCCATGCCGAGGGGCCGACGCCGATCTCGGCGGTGCTTTCCGGCCTGCTTCTCAATGTCGCGCTCTACGCGCTCTTGCGTTTCAAGATGATGCTGGCGGTGAGCCCGGGCGCGATCGCGCCGGGTCCGCTGATGGTGGTGATGGGCCTGATCTCGGTGATCTTCGCCGCGCTGATGCTCTACCGGCGGCGCGACATCAAGCGCATGTTCGCCTATTCCTCGATCGAGCACATGGGCATCATCGTGTTCGCCTTCGGCATGGGCGGGCCGCTTTCGAATTTCGCCGGCCTGTTGCACATGACGATGCATTCGCTGACCAAGTCGGCGATCTTCTTCGCGGTCGGCCACATCGCCCAGGTCAAGGGCACCCAGAAGATCGCCGAGATCGGCGGGCTGACGGCGACGAATCCGGTGCTGGGCTGGGGCCTGATGCTCGGCGTCGTCGCGATCCTGGGACTGCCGCCGCTCGGCATCTTCATGAGCGAGTTCCTGCTGATCTCCTCGACTTTCGCGCGGCAGCCATGGCTCGCTACGATCCTGGTGCTCGGTCTGCTGATCGCGCTCGGCGGCCTGCTCCTGCGCATCAACGTCGTGATGTTCGGCGCGCCGAAGGGCGAGACCAAGCCGGCGGAAGCCTCCTATGTGCCGATGTTCACGCATCTGGCCCTCGTGCTTATGGCCGGAATCTATCTGCCGTCCGCGCTGGTTGCGGGCTTCCAGAACGTCGCAAGACTGTTGGGATGACGGGATGGACCTGCTCGGTGGCATCCCGCATCGTGAGCTTGTGACCGTGCACCGTCCGTGGCCACGCGCGATCGTCGACGAGGACGGCTGGCGCAAAGCGATCGATCGGCTCGCATCCGGCGAGCTGACGCTGCTCGGATTCTGGGGCGAGCCTGAAGCCGTGTATCTCGCGATGCTCGGCGAAGCGGGAGGGATCGCCGTCATCAGCCTTGCCTGCGGCGACGGCAAATTCCCAAGTGTCGCCGCGCGGCACCCGCCGGCGCTGCGGTTGGAGCGGACAATCGTCGATCTGTTCGGCCTCGAGGCGACAGGCGCGGCCGATACGCGGCCGTGGCTCGACCATGGCGCGTGGGGCCGGCACTTTCCGCTCTCCCCGGGGCCCGCGCCGCGCGAGCTCGGCCGCTATCCTTTTCTCGCCGCCGAAGGTGAGGGCCTGCATCAGGTCGCGGTCGGCCCGGTGCATGCCGGCATCATCGAGCCCGGCCATTTCCGCTTCACCGCCAATGGCGAGCATGTGGTGCGGCTGGAGCAGCGGCTCGGCTATGTGCACAAGGGCATCGAGGCGCAGATGCAGCATCTGGCGCTCGACGTCGCCTCGCGGCTCGCGGGCCGCACCTCCGGCGACAGCACGGTCGCCTATGCGATTGCCTTCGCGCGCGCCAGCGAGGCGGCGCTGGCGACCGAAGCACCGCGGCGCGCGCACCATCTGCGGGCGCTGATGGCGGAGCTGGAGCGGCTTGCCAATCATTTCGGCGACATCGGCGCGATCTGCAACGACGCGTCGTTCGCACTGATGCAGGCGCAGATGGGCATCTTGCGCGAGCGCGTCTTGCGCATGGCGCAGGCGCTGTTTGGACACCGATTGATGATGGACGTCGTGGTCCCCGGCGGCGTGGCGCGCGACCTGCCGCGCAACGGCGCAACCGAGCTGCGCCGCTTGCTCGCCGAAATCAGACGCGTGTTTCCGCGCCTCGTCGAACTCTATGACAACACCGCTTCGCTGCAGGACCGCACCGTCGCCACCGGCATCGTCAAGCCCGCCTATGCGCGCCAGTTCGGCGCCGGTGGCTATGTCGGGCGCGCCTCGGGGCGAACGTTCGATGCGCGACGCACACTCTTCTATCCGCCCTATGATGAACTGTCGTTCGAGGTGCCGGTGCTGGAAGCCGGCGACGTCAATGCGCGGGTGTGGATCCGCATCCGCGAGGTCGAGCAGAGCCTGTCACTGATCGAGCAACTGCTCGATCCGATTCCGGCAGGCGAGATCGTGCGTCCGCTCGAGCCGAGTGGCGAAGCGGGCGAGGGCATGGCGTTGGTCGAGGCGTTTCGCGGTGATGTGCTGGTGTGGCTGCGGCTCGACGGTTCGGGCCGCGTCGCGCGCTGCCATCTGCGCGATGCCTCCTGGTTCCAGTGGCCGCTCCTGGAGGCCGCGATCGAGGGCAACATCGTGGCTGACTTCCCGCTCTGCAACAAGTCGTTCAACTGCTCCTATTCGGGCGCCGATCTCTGAAGGAGCGCCGGCGATGCGCAGGACCCTGCTCGAAAGCCTGACCCACGGCCCACTGACAGAGCCGCCGCCGGCTCCTGATCCAGCGGCGCTTGCCGAGCTCGCCGGCCGCGTCACGCAGGCGGCGCAGGCGCGGCTCGGCCGCTCGCTTGCGATCCGCCAGGTCGATGCCGGCTCCTGCAACGCCTGCGAATTGGAAATCCAGGCGCTCTCCAACGCCTTCTACGATCTGGAGCGCTTCGGCCTGCGCTTCGTCGCCTCGCCGCGCCATGCCGACGTGCTGATGGTGACGGGACCGGTGACGAAGAATATGCGCGAGGCGTTGCTGCGCACCTACGATGCCACGCCCGATCCGAAATGGGTGGTCGCCGTCGGCGCCTGCGCGGCCGACGGAGGCCTGTTCAAGGGCAGCTATGCCTGCATCGGCGGCGTGTCGGACGTGGTGCCGGTTGATCTCCACATCCGCGGCTGCCCGCCATCGCCGACGGAATTGCTGCAAGGCCTGCTGGCGCTATTGCAGCATGTCGAGGGGAACGCGGGCTAGCCAAAGGCATCATGCCGTCGTTGCAAGCGCAGCTCGCAACGACGGGGAAGCAGCGATCTCGCCTCAATCCACCAGTATCACCCGGATGTCGTTGACATTGGTCAGCGTCGGGCCGGTCTGCAGGAGATCGCCGGTGGCCGCAAAAAATGCGGTGGCGTCGTTGTTGGTGAGATAGGCCTGCGCATCGAGCTTGAGTGATCGCATCTTCTCGAAGGTGGTCGCGTCGATGATCGCGCCGGCGGGGTCGGTCGCACTGCCGCCGCCGCCGTCGGCGCCGTCGGTGTCGCCGGCCAGCGCCGAGATGCCGGACCTGTCCTTCAGCAGTGCTGCGAGCGCCAGCGCATATTCCTGGTTGGGACCGCCGCGACCATTGCCGCGCACGGTCACGGTGAGCTCGCCGCCGGAGAGGATCGCGACCCGCCTGCCTTCGCTGCGCGCGGCCAGCGCTAGCCTGGCATGATCGGCCGCGACCTCGCGCGCCTCGCCTTCGAGATCGGCGCCGAGATCGACGATGCCGTAGCCAGCTTCCCTGGCGAGCTTGATCGCGGCGTCGAGCGACTGTCGCGGCCGCGCGATCAATTCGAACTGCGCCCGCGCAAACGCCGCATTGCCCGGCTTGCAGCTTTCATTGGCGGGATCGTCGAGCGCGCGGCGGATCGCGTCGTCGACCTCGAGACTGTACTTGGCAAGGATGGCGCGGGCGTCCGCGAGCGTGGTCGGATCGGGCACGGTCGGCCCCGAGGCGATCGCGGAGGGATCGTCATGCGGCACGTCGGAGATCGCGAGCGTGACGATCTCGGCGCGCCTGCCGGCGCGGGCGAGACGGCCGCCCTTGATGCGCGAGAGATGCTTGCGCACGGTGTTGATCTCGCCGATCGGCGCGCCGGAACGCAACAGCGCCCGCGTCAATTGCTGTTTCTGCGCGAAGTTGATGCCGGCAACCGGCGCGATCCAGTTCGCTGAGCCGCCGCCCGACAACAGCACCAGCAGCAGATCGTCGGCCTCGGCCTCCGCCGCGAGCCGCAGGCTGTCTTCCGCGCCCTTCAGACCGGCCTCATCCGGCATCGGATGGCCGGCCTCGACCACCCGGATCCGCCGGGTCGGCAGGCCATGGCCGTGGCGCGTGGTCGCGATCCCGACCAACCGCGCCGGATCGAGCTTCAGCGTGTCGAGATAGTGCCGCTCGGCGGCCGCGGCCATCGCAGCGGCGCCCTTGCCGGCGGCGAGGCAGATCACGCGTCCCTTCGGAATGGGCCGCAGGTGCTGCGCCAGCACGACATCGGGATGCGCTGCAGCGACGGCGGCATCATAGATCGCACGCAGGAGTGGGCGTCGGTCCGTCATGCCGCCCTTATGCAGATCAATCGTGGGGAGGGCAAGGCTTTGGGGGGCCGGCACGATGCACCCTCTCCCACATCCGCCTTCGCCAAGGCTCCAGCGGACAGGAGGGAGAGGGTGACGGAAAGCCGAGCCTCAGCCGCCGACGTCGCCGGAGATGACGTCGCCGAAGAGCTGCCACTTCTCGCCCTTAAAGCGCATGAGCTGCAGCTGGCTGATCGGGGCGAAGTCGGAGGGCCCCGTGTTGACCATGACGCCCGGCAGCAGCACCTCGGTGCGGAAATCCTTCAAATTGGCGGCCTGCCGCATCACATTTTCCCGGGTCAGGTCGTCGCCGCACTGCTTCAGCACCTGCACCAGCGTCTGCGAGACCCCGTATCCGACGACGGTGCCGTTATCGAGCTTGTCGCCTTCCGGGAAGTCCTTGGTCATGAACTCCAGATACTGCTTCATGCCGGGGTCGTTCGCCCATTGCGGATCGGTGGTGTCCTTCAGATATTGCGCCGAGATGATGTCCTGCGCATTCTCGAAGCCCGCCGGCTTGATGACGGCGCCCACTGACGCCGAGACGTTGTTGAGGATGTGCAGCGGCTTCCAGCCGAGCTCCATCACCTTCTTGATCGCCTGTGCGGCGAATTTGGGCGTGGTCACGTCGAAGAACACATCGGCGCCGGTCGACTTCAGCTTGACGATGTGGTTGTCGATCGAAGGCTCGGTGGTCTCGTAGCTCTCCTCGGCGACGATCATCGAGGCGGCCTTGGCGCCGAGCCCGTCCTTCAGGCCTTTCAGGTAGTCCTTGCCGTAGTCGTCGTTCTGGTAGAGCACCGCGATCTTGGCGTCAGGCTTCTCCTTCATCAGGTATTTCGCATAGATGTGCGACTCGCTCTGATAGGAAGGCTGCCAGCCCATGGTCCAGGGGAAATCCTTCGGATCGTTCCACTTGGTGGCGCCGGTGGCGACGAACAGTTGCGGCACCTTCTTGCCGTTCATGTATTTCTGGATCGCCGAATTCGAGGGCGTGCCGAGCGAGTTGAAGATGAAGAGCACCTCGTCGCTCTCGACCAGCTTGCGCGCCTGTTCGACCGCCTTCGGCGGGCTGTAGCCGTCGTCATAGGAGATGAAATTGATCTTGCGGCCGTTGATGCCGCCGGCATCATTGATCTTCTTGAAATAGGCGGCTTCGGTGCGGCCGATCACGCCATAGGCGGAAGCGGGGCCGCTATAGGGCATGATGTTGCCGACCTTGATCTCGGTGTCGGTGGCGCCGGTGTCGTATTTCTTGTCGGCAGCGGCGGCGGAGGCCGCGGCCAGAATCGTGAGGGCAGCCGAAACGGCTCCCAATCGCAGATGAAGAGCGGGCATTCTGATCTCCCTGAGATGGTGGACGTGTCTTTTTTTCTTGATGGGGAGCGGTCGACGGCTCCGGTCGGCATTCAACACCGGTCCGCGACTCGCGGCAAGGAGCAGCCCCCTGCAACGAGGTCGCAGGGGGCGTCAATTAGTCGAACGCGGCGCTCTTCATACCGGCTTTTTGCCGCAGCCGCGGCGTGGCTGATAACCCCTCCGTGGCGAGCCAGCAGGGCTCATCCCTTCGGCGGCGCCAGCGGCTGCACGATCTCCTGGAAAGGCGGCAGCGCCTCGCAATGCGCGGCATGAGCGGTGAGGGTCGGATAGCGCGAGGCCTTGTAGAGCTCCGGATGCGCCTCGCCGGTGAAGCGCAGCACGCAGGCGAGCGCGATGTCGGAATGACCGATGCGGGCGCCGAACAGATACGGCGTCCTCGCGGACGCGCGCTCCTGCTCAAGCACGTCTAGCGCGCCCGAGATCTGCGCCTCGCAGCGGTCGACCCAAAGCCTGAGCTGCTCTTTGCGCAGCACGCTCTCGTAGACCAGGCTGACCGATTTGTCGCCGAGCCCGGTCGCGAGCGCGATGAGCCGCAGATGGCGCCGCCGCTCAGGGCCGTGCGGTGGGATCATCGCCTTTTCGGGGCCCGCCTGCTCGTCGAGATAATCGAGGATCGCGGTCGAATCGATCAGCGCCTCGCCGTCGTCGAGCACCAGGGTCGGCACCCGGCGCAGCGGGTTGTAGCGCGCGATCTCGTCGGCATCGCCGAAGGTCGACCAGGGCTTGTGGTCGAAGGCTGCGCCATAGAGCCGCATCGCGATCGCGACCCGGCGCACGAAGGGGGAATCGTATTGGCCGATCAAAAACATGTTCTGGCATCCTCGGGTTGGTACTCTTATAGAGGGCTTTTGCGTGTGCCGTCACCCGCGTTATTCTCATCGAATCCATGACCGGAGATCACCATGACCAACCGTTTGTCCGACATTGTCGTCGCACTGGCCTTTCTCTTTGCCGCAACGGCGGCCCATGGTCAGGACGGCCCGGTCGGTTTTCAGACGCCGTCGAAGAACATCGCCTGCCAGCTCTCCACCGGCGACGGCCAGAGCTCGCTCCGCTGCGATCTGCTGAAGGTGGCGGCAAAACCGTCACGGCCGCGCAATTGCGAGCTCGATTTTGGCGACGCCTTCGAGATGGCGACGAAAGGAGAGGCCGCACCGACCTGCCACGGCGACACCGTCGCCGACCCGAAGCTCCCGGTGCTCGCCTATGGCGAGGCCTGGCAACACGACGGCTTCACCTGCCGCTCCGCACCGAGCGGGCTGACCTGCACCAACGGCACGCAGCATGGGTTCTCGTTGTCGCGCACGGCACAGAAGGTTTTTTGAGCCCACGTAGCCCGCATGGGGGTCCGCAACATGCGGGAGAAGTTGCCACCTGATCCTGGATGCCGCATCTGCCTTCGCTCTTGCTTTGGAAGAAGCTCATCCAGGCTGCGCGGCGATCTCATTCGATGACCGGCACATGCTTCGCCACATCCCGCGGCGCTGTGCCGTCGAGGCGGGGATCGTCGCCGACCACGATCTGGCGGCGGAACGGGCGAAAGCCGGAGCGCTGGTAGAAGGACAGGGCCGAGGGATGGTCGAACGAGCAGGTGTGCAGCCAGACGCGCTGCACGTCGCGCGACCAGGCCAATTCCAGCGCGCGGTTCATGAGGAAGCGGCCGGCGCCGGTGCCGACGAGATGAGCGGTGACGCCGAACATCCCGATCTCGCACGCGCCGGCCTGCCGGAAATCCAGCTCCAACAGGCCTTCGTCGCGGCCGTTTTGCATGAGAGCATGGATGTCCACGCCTGGCGACTGGATCTTCGCGGCCAGCTCCGCATCGGGCAGCTTCAGGCGCGCGTACCACATCCACTCCGCGCCGATGCGCGAGTAGAGCTCGCGAAACCAGTCGGTCGTCGGATGCGCCACCTTGCGCAACGTCCACGCATTCGCGCCTGGCGGATCGGAGCGAATCGCGAGGCGTTCGGTCATCTCCAGATGGGTGACGATCGCGGCGATCTTGCCGGCGGGAATGTCCGAATAGCCGTCGGGCAGGATCATCGATAGTGTTTCTCCGTAGCCCGCATGAGCGCAGCGACATGCGGGAATAGCCGCGACGTGAACCTGGATGTCGCTTCGCTCATCCGGGCTGCGCGGCGGACTGCTCTACCCCGCATCGCTCGCCAGCACGCCTTTCACGGCGCGGGCCCAGCCCTGCAATTTGCTCTCGCGCGTGGCTGTGCTCATCGCGGGCTTGAAGCGGTGCTCCAGCCGCCAGTTGTCGGCGAATTTCGACGGCTCGGGATAGACGCCCGCATTCAGCCCGGCGAGATAGGCGGCGCCGAGCGCGGTGGTCTCCTGGATCATCGGGCGGTCGACCGGCGCGTCGAGCAGGTCAGCGAGCCGCTGCATCGTCCAGTCGGAGGCGGTCATGCCGCCGTCGACGCGGAGCACGATGTCGGCGGAGGTGGCGTCCGGCCAGTCGGCGCGCATCGCGGCCCAGAGATCGAAGGTCTGGTAGCAGACGCTCTCCAGCGCGGCATGCGCGAGCTCGGCCGGGCCGGTGTTGCGCGTCAGCCCGAACAACGCGCCGCGCACGTTCGGATTCCAGTAGGGCGCGCCCATGCCGACGAAAGCCGGCACCAGATACACGCTCTGCGCCGGATCAGCCTTGTCGGCGAGCGGTCCGGTCTCGGCCGCCTGCCTGATGATGCCGAGCCCGTCGCGCAGCCACTGCACGGCGCTGCCTGCGACGAAGATCGAGCCTTCCAGCGCATAAGTGCGTTTTCCGCCGAGCTGATAGGCGATGGTGGTGAGGAGCTTGTTCTGCGAGGCGACCGGCGTTGCGCCGGTGTTGAGCAGCGCGAAGCAGCCGGTGCCGTAGGTCGACTTGATCATGCCGGGCGTGAAGCAGGCCTGCCCGATGGTCGCGGCCTGCTGGTCGCCGGCGATGCCGGAGATCGCGATCGCTCCGCCGAACAGGCCGGGCACGCTCTCGCCGAACTTCGCGGAGGAGTCTTTCACCTCCGGCAGCATCGAGCGTGGCACGTGCAATATTTTCAGCAGCTCGTCGTCCCACTGCCCGGAGTGGATATCGAACAGCAGCGTGCGCGAGGCATTGGTGGCGTCGGTCGCGTGCACCTTGCCGCCGGTCAGCCGCCACAACAGGTAGCAATCGACGGTGCCGAACAGGAGCTCGCCGGCGTCCGCGCGTGCGCGTGCGCCCGGCACATGGTCGAGTATCCAGGCGACTTTCGTTCCCGAGAAATAGGGATCGATGATCAGTCCGGTCTTCGCCGAGATCAGCGGCTCGCGGCCCTCCGCCTTCAGCTTCGCGCAGATATCGGCGGTGCGGCGATCTTGCCAGACGATGGCGCGGTGCACGGCCTGCCCGGTGGCGCGGTCCCACACCACGGCGGTCTCGCGCTGGTTGGTGATGCCGATCGCGGCAATGTCCTTGGCCTTCAGGCCTGCCCTCTCCAGCGCATCACGGCAGACCATCACGGTCGAGGTCCAGATGTCCTCGGGCTCGTGCTCGACCCAGCCCGAGGCCGGGAAATGCTGCGGGAATTCCTGCTGCGCCACCGCCGCGATCGAGATGTCGGAGCGGAAGACGATCGCGCGCGAGGAGGTGGTGCCCTGGTCGATGGCCAGCACGAATGACATGGTGATGTTCCCGGCGTGGTGGTGAGGCGTTGCGTCCCGAAGCGGTCTTGCTGGTTGCATCAAGGCAAGCGGATCGGAGGGGGTTCGTCAAGCAGGCGGCCCGGACGCCCTTGCCCGCCTAATCCTCCCAGGTTCTGATGCCGAACCTGGGCGCGATGAAATCCGCCTATAGGAGATAGCCACCGGCGACTGCCAGACCAGCCCCGGCGAAGATGAATAGGGGGCTAGACGGCAGGCCAGCAAGGAGGGCAAACGAGCCGCCGGCGGCCTTCGAGATGCCGTAGGCGCCGATCACGGTCGAGCCGCGCAGGCCGCCGATCGAGGAGACGATCACGACCGAGCCTTTGCCGCGCGCGGCCATCTCCGGGATCGTTAGCGCGCAAAGCCAGAGATTGCTTCCGACGTTGGAACTCATGATCTTGTCGAAAGTCTCGTCCGTGATGTCGAGCAGCGGTCCGTAGTACGGGTTCACCGCGGCGTTGCAGACCAGGATGTCCATCCGGCCATAGTGCTGCCGCGTGCCGTCGATCAGCGCCTCGACCTCGTTGCGGCGCGAGATGTTGCAGGGGATCACATGCGCGTCGCCGCCGGCCTTCCTGATGCCCTCGGCGACGTCGTGACAGGCGTCCGACTTGCGCGAGGAGATCACCACCTTGGCGCCGAGCTGCGCCAGCAGCTCCGCCGAGGCGCGGCCGATGCCGCGGCTCGAGCCGGTGACGATGGCGACCTGGCCGGAGAGATCGAACGGGGTACTTTTCATGTTGTTTTCCCTGTGTCCACTTGCCCTCCTGTCTTCGCCCGGCTTGACCGGGCGATCCAGCATTCCAGAGACGTCAGTGCTTGATCGAGACGTCTCTGGAATGCTGGATGCCCCGCTTTCGCGGAGCATGACAGCAGCGCATGTGGCCCGAACGACGGACTGCGTCTACACCAACCCGCCGGCCTCGCTGACGCGGCGGAGGTGATATTCGCTGTCGCCAAAAGAGTTCTCGATCATGGTGAGCCGCTTGAAATAGTGGCCGATCTTGGCCTCCATGGTCATGCCGATGCCGCCATGGAGCTGGATCGACTGCTGGCCGACGAACTTGCCCGATTTGCCGATCTGCACCTTGGCCGCGGCGATCGCGGTGGCGCGCTCTTTGGCATCATCGAAATCGTTCGCCATGGTCGCGAACATCGACATCGAGCGCGCCTGCTCCAGCGCCACGAACATGTCGGCCGCGCGATGCTGCAGCGACTGGAACGAGCCAATCGCGACGCCGAACTGTTTCCGTGTCTTGATATACTCGACCGTGGTCTTCAGCGATTCATCCATCAGCCCGACCGCTTCGGCACACAGCGCCACGCGGGCCTCGTCGACCACGCGCTCGATCAGCGGCAGGCCGTTCTCGGGATCGCCGATCGCGGCACCGACTTCGACGCCGGTAAAGGTGATGTCGGCGGCGTGCAGGCCGTCCTGAGTCGGATAGCCCTTGCGGGTGACACCCTTGGCGTTCGCGGGCACGATGAAGATGCCGATGCCGGTCTTGTCGCGCTGGCCGCCCTTGGTGCGCGCGGTGACGATGAGCGTGTCGGCACTGTCGCCGTTGAGCACGACGAACTTCTCACCGTCGAGAACCCAGCCGTCACCCTTCTTCTTCGCGGTGGTCGCGACATCGAACAGATCGTAGCGCGATTGCTTCTCGAGCTGTGCGAAACCGTAGGTCTTGCTGCCATCGATGATCCCGGCGACGTGCACGCCCTTTTGCACGTCTGACGCCCCATGACGCAGGAAACCGCCGGCGATCACCACGGTGGCAAGATAAGGCTCCAGCACCAGCGCCCGGCCCATCGCCTCCATCACGATCATGGTCTCGACACCGCCGGCTCCAAAGCCGCCATCATCTTCGGCGAATGGCAAACCCAGCAGGCCCTGCTCGGCGAACCTGGCCCACATCGCCTTGCTCCAGCCGCCCTGCTCCGCCATGTATTTCTTGCGGGCCTCGAAATCGTAGGAATCGGCGAGCAGGCCGTCGATGCTCTCTTTCAGGAGCCGCTGCTCCTCGGACAGATCAAAATCCATTTTTAACTCTCCAATATCCCCATTCTCCGTCATGCCCGGGCTTGACCCGGGCATCCACGCCTTACCTTCGCGCGGCTTGCGTGGATGGCCGGGTCAAGCCCGGCCATGACGGCGTGCGTAAGTCAGACACCGTGGCCTGCTACAGCCCCAGCACCGCCTTCGAGATGATGTTGCGCTGGATCTCGTTGGAGCCGCCGTAGATCGAGACCTTGCGATTGTTGAAGTAGCTCGGTGCGATCTGCGCGGTCCAGTCCATGGTCTCGTTGGAATCCTCGTCGCCATGGACGTCGTAAGGCGCGGCGAACGGGCCGATCACCTCCATCAACAGCTCGGTGGTGGTCTGCTGGATCTCCGAGCCCTTGATCTTGAGCACCGACGACGCCGGATTGGGCTTACCCTTGCCGTGCTTGCCCTCGTCGGCGACGACGCGCAGCTGGGTGAGCTCGAGGGCCTTCAGCTCGATTTCACAAGCCGCGAGCTTGTCGCGGAAAGCAGGATCTTCCAGCACGGGGCGGCCGCCGGACTCGACCTTGGAGGCGAGGTCGCGGATGCGGCGCAGCCGCTCCTTGGAGACGCCGACGCGTGCGATGCCGGTGCGCTCATTGCCGAGCAGGAATTTTGCGTAGTCCCAGCCCTTGTTCTCCTCGCCGATCAGGTTCTCGTAAGGAACCTCGACGTCGTCGAAGAACACCTCGTTGACCTCGTGGCCACCATCGATGGTCTGGATCGGACGCACGGTGACGCCCTTCGACCTCATGTCGAACACGATGAAGGAGATGCCCATCTGCTTCTTCGCAGCTGGATCAGTGCGGCAGAGGCAGAAGATCATGTCGGCGTATTGCGCCAGCGTGGTCCAGGTCTTCTGGCCGTTGATGATCCACTTGTCGCCCCGGCGCTCGGCCTTGGTCTTGAGCGAAGCGAGGTCGGAGCCCGAGCCCGGCTCGGAGAAGCCCTGGCACCACCAGTCCTCGACACTGGCGATGCGCGGCAGATAGCGCTTCTTCTGCTCCTCGCTGCCGAAGGTGTAGATGACAGGGCCGACCATGCTGACGCCGAAGGCGAGCGGCTGCGGCGCTGGATAGGACTGCAGCTCCTCGTTGAAGATGTAGTGCTGCACGGAGGTCCAGCCGGTGCCGCCATATTCCTTCGGCCAATGTGAGACGCCCCAGCCCTTCTTGTTGAGGATGCGCCACCAGGTGACCATCTCGTCCTTGGTGAGATGGCGCCCCTCGACCAGCTTGCGCCGTGTCTCCGGCGGCACGTTGTCCTTGAAGAACTGCCGGACTTCGTCGCGGAAGGCCTGCTCTTCCTTGGTGAATGCGAGATCCATTGGATGCTCCTTGCGTGTCGAATTAGTCCGTCTTGCTCCGCTGTCGTCCCGGCGAACGCTGGGACCCATAACCACCGGCTCCTGTCGTAGCCAAAGCTGGCTGCCACGCGTGCCTTGCCGCACGGCCGCGGCGTATGGGTCCCGGGTCTGCGCTCCGCTTGCCCGGGACGACGCTGAACTACTGCAGCACCTCGAACAGGCCGGCTGCGCCCATGCCGCCGCCGACGCACATGGTGACAACAGCGTATTTCGCCTTGCGGCGGCGGCCTTCGATCAGCGCGTGGCCGGTCAGCCGCGCACCCGACATGCCGTAGGGATGGCCGACCGCGATGGCGCCGCCATTGACGTTGATCTTCTCCGGATCGATGCCGAGCTTGTCGCGGCAGTAGATCACCTGCACGGCGAAGGCCTCGTTCAACTCCCAGAGACCGATGTCATCCACCGTGAGCCCGTGTCGCTTCAAGAGCCGCGGTACCGCGAACACCGGCCCGATGCCCATCTCGTCCGGCTCGCAGCCATGGGCGACGAAGCCGCGGAAAATGCCGAGCGGCTTCAGCCCGCGCTTCGATGCTTCCTTGTCGCTCATGATGACAGACGCGCTCGCGCCGTCGGAGAGCTGACTGGCATTGCCGGCGGTGATGGAGAAACCGTCACCGCGCACCGGCTTCAGGCCAGCGAGCCCTTCGGCTGATGTCTCCGGCCGCGGGCCTTCGTCCTTCGACAGCGTGATGTCCTTCAAGGAGACGTTGCCGGTCGCCTTGTCGGTCACCGCCATCTTGGTCGTGATCGGCGCCAGCTCGTCGTTGAACTTGCCGCCCTGCTGGGCTGCCGCAACACGGCGCTGACTCTCCAGCGAATATTCGTCCTGCCGTTCACGCGAGATGCCGTAGCGCTTGGCGACGACCTCGGCGGTGTCGATCATCGGCATGTAGACCTCGCCCTTGATCTCGAGCAGTGCCGGGTCCTGGGCGTGGAAGCCGTTCATCTTGTCGTTCTGCACCAGCGAGATCGATTCGCCGCCGCCGCCGACCGCGATCTCGACGCCATCGAAGATCACCGAGCGCGCCGCGAGCGCGATCGCCTGCAGGCCCGAGGCGCATTGCCGGTCGATGGTGGTGCCGCCGACCGTGACGGGCAGCCCGGCACGCAGCAGCGCCTTGCGCGCGATGTTGCCGCCGGTCGCGCCCTGCTGCAGGGCGGCGCCCATCACCACGTCCTCGACTTCCTTCGGATCGACATTGGCGCGCTTCACGGCTTCGCCGATGGCATGGCCGAGCAGGGTCGCGCCCTCGGTGACGTTGAGCGCGCCACGATAGGCCTTGCCGATCGGGGTGCGGGCGGTGGAAACGATGACGGCGTCGGTCATGGGCGGCCTCCTGTTGCTATTGTTGTTTGGGCTTGAGAGGGTTGAGCCGTGGGCTGCTGCCTGCGCAGCTCGTGGCGTGAGAGCTTGCCGACGGGCGTGCGCGGCAATTGATCGACGAACTCGACCGCGGCCGGCAGCTCGTGCTTGCCGAGCTTGCCGGTGAGGAATGCACGCAGTTCGTCGATCGAGAACGACGCTGCGCCGTCGCGCAGCTTGATGAAGGCCTTCGCCGCCTCCCCGCGATAATCGTCTGATATGCCGATCACGATCACCTCCTGCACGGCGGGGTGGGTGTAGATCGCCTGCTCGATCATCTGCGGGTAGACGTTGAAGCCGCCGGAGATGATCATGTCCTTCTTGCGGTCGACCAGGAAGAAATAGCCGTCCGCGTCGACATAGCCAATGTCACCGGTGAGGAAGCGATCGCCGACGAAAGCCTCCTTGGTCTCCTGCGGCCGGTTCCAATATCCCGTCGTGACGTTCGGCCCCTTGATCCTGATCTCGCCGACCTCGCCTGATGATAGCACCCTGGTCGGGTCCTCCAGCGACACCACGTCCATCTCGATGCCCGGCAGCATCAGCCCGATCGAGCCCGGCTTGTCCGGGCCGTCCTTGGGATGGCCGGTGCCGGGCGAGCAGGTCTCGGTCATGCCCCAGCCGCTCTTCAGCTTCAGGCCGACCCTGCGCTCGAAGATGCGCGCGACCTCGACCGGCAGCGGCGCACCGCCGGAGCCGGCTGATGTCAGCGAAGACAAATCGCGCTTGTCGAGATCGGGCAGGCCGGCGATCGCGATCCACATCGTCGGCACGCCCGGGAAATAGGTGGCGCGCTTGACCTCGATGTCGCGCATCACGGCCTCGACGTCGAAGCGCTGATGCAGCGAGATCAGGTGGCCCAGCCTGAGCGCCGACAGCAGCACCACGGTGAGCGCATAGATGTGGAACAAGGGCAGCACGCAGATCACGCGCTCGCTGCCGTTGCGCTCGGCGCGCGAGCGCCGGCCCCAGACCTCGTAGATCGAGACCGCGGAGGTGAGATTGCCGTGGGTCAGCATCGCGCCCTTCGGCAGGCCCGTGGTGCCGCCGGTATATTGCAGCAGCGCGACATCGTCGGGCGAAACTTCAGGCCATTGCCCCGGCGGCGTGGCGCCGTCGGCGAACTGGCTGACGTTGATGACGGCGGGATGATCCGGCAGTGGCGCCTGCGGTGTCCCGACCTTCCCCCAATGGTCGTCCTCGCAGACGATCAGGCGGTCGAGCAGCCCCTTCTCCAGGAATTTCAGCGCGGTCGGCAGCAGCGCTGCAAGATTCGACGTCACCAAGACGCGCGCGCCGGAATCCGTCAGCTTGTGCGACAGCGCAATCTCGCCGTCGAGCGGCGACAAATGCACGACACGGGCGCCGGCCTTCAGCGCACCGAAGAAATTGATCGGATGATCCGGCGTGTTGCCGAGGAACAGCGCGACCGAGCTGCCTTTGCCGATGCCGGCGCGCAGGAACGCCGATGCAGCGATCTCGGCCAGCGCTTCGAGCTGGATGAAGGAGATCGGACGGTCACGGAATTCGATCGCAGGTCGATCGCCATAGTCACGCGCCGCCTGGGCCAAAAGGTCAGGCAAGATGCCGCGCGCGATAGGCTCGTCCCAACGGACGCCTTCTGGATAGAACTGTTCGCCGGGATGGGTCATCAGTGATTTTTGTTTTGTTGTTGTTGTAAGGCGGGCCGGCCGTCTCCGTTCCCTCCCCCCTTGCGGGGGAGGGTCAGGGAGGGGGGTGAGCCACAACCACGGAACGCTTGGTACCCCCACCCCCAACCCCTCCCCGCAAGGGGGAGGGGAGCAGACCGCGTCGCGCGGAGAGAGGTGCACCCCATCAAGCCGCCTTCGACGCGGCCGCGAGCGAGGCGAAGGTCATGCCTTCGTCGGCGAGCTGCTTCAACAACGGCGCCGGCTCCAGCGACGGATCGTTGGTCTCCTTGGCGTAGAACGCCAGCCGATCGGCAATGTGCTTCAAACCCACCGTGTCGGCCCAGTACATCGGGCCGCCGCGATAGATCGGCCAGCCATAACCATACAGCCAGACTACGTCGATATCCGACGGTCGCGCGGCAATGCCCTCGGCGAGGATCTTCGCGCCCTCATTGATCATCGGGTACATCATGCGCTCGAGGATCTCCTCGTCACTGACCGCGCGGCGCTTGCGCCCGAGCCGGGTCAGGGTCTCGTCGATCAGTTGCTCGACCTCGGGATCGGGCAGCGGCGCGCGCGAGCCCTGCTCATATTTGTAGTAGCCCTTGCCGGTCTTCTGGCCGAAGCGGCCGGCCTCGCAGAGCGCATCCGCGATCTCGCTCTTGATGCCGCGATCCTTGCGCGAGCGCCAACCGATATCGAGGCCGGCGAGATCGCCCATCGCAAACGGTCCCATCGGCATGCCGAATTTTGTGACGACGGCATCGACCTGCTGCGGCAGCGCGCCCTCGAACAGCAGCTTCTCGGCCTGCTTGCCGCGCTGCGCCAGCATACGGTTGCCGACGAAGCCGTCGCAGACGCCGACCACGGCCGGCACCTTGGCGATCTTGCGCGCGATCGACACGGCAGTGACCAGCGCGTCCGGCGCAGTCTTCTCAGCGCGCACGATCTCGCACAGCTTCATGACGTTCGCCGGCGAGAAGAAGTGCATGCCGAGCACGTCCTGCGGTCGCTTGGTCTCCTTGGCGATCTCGTCAATGTTCAGATAGGAGGTGTTGGAGGCGAGCACGGCACCCGGCTTGGCATATTGATCGAGCTTGCCGAACACTTCCTTCTTGACCGCCATGGTCTCGAACACCGCCTCGATGACGAGGTCGGCATCCCCAACATTCTCCAGCCCGACGACGCCGTTGATCAGCGCCATGCGCTTGGCCGGTGCATCCGCCGGGATGCCGCCGCGCGCCGCGGTTGCCTCCCAGTTCTTCTGCATCACGCCGAGACCGCGCTTGAGCTGCTCTTCGGCGGTCTCGATCAGGGTCACCGGCACGCCGGCATTGGCGAACGACATCGCGATACCGCCGCCCATGGTGCCGGCGCCGATGATGGCGACGCGCGCAACGGGGCGCGACTTGGTGCCTTCGGGCACGCCGGCGATCTTGGCCGCCTCGCGCTCGGCAAAGAAGGCGTAGCGCTGCGCCTTGGACTGGTCGCTGGCGACCAGCTTGAGGAAGCCCTCGCGCTCCCTGCGCAGGCCTTCGTCGAACGGCAGGTCGATCGCATAGCCGACCGCGTCGGCGGCCGCGAACGGCGCCTCCAGCCCGCGCGACTTCTTGGTGATGGCGGCAACCGCGTTGGTGAAGATCGAGCGATCCGCCTTGGCGGCGGTCAGCTTGCTGTCGTCATCGCGCAGCCTGCGCGAGGGGCGCCCCTCGGCGACCACCTTGCGGGCGAACGCCTCGCCGCCCGCGGCCGGGCCTTCGACGATCTCCTCGACCAGGCCGTTGCGCTGCGCTTCCGCCGCGCTGATCGGATCGCCACCGACGATCATCTTGACCGCGAGCTCAGGCCCGACGGCGCGCGGCAGCCGCTGGGTACCGCCGGCACCCGGCAGCAGGCCGAGCTTGACCTCGGGCAGACCGAGCTTGGCTTCCTTGGTGGCGACGCGGTAGTGGCAGGCGAGCGCCACCTCCAGGCCGCCGCCGAGCGCGGTGCCGTGGATCGCGGCAATGACTGGCTTCGGGCTGTTCTCGATCTCGCTCAGCACGTCGTTCAGCGCCGGCGGCTTCGGCGGCTTGCCGAACTCGGTGATATCGGCGCCTGCGATGAAGGTGCGGCCGGCGCAGGTCAGCACGATCGCTTTCACTTGCGGATCCGCAATCGCCTGCTTGACGCACTCCAGGATGCCGCCGCGAACCGCGGCACTCAGCGCATTGACGGGCGGACTGTCGACGGTCACGATACCGATGATGTCACGACGATCAAGCTTGACGACTTCGCTCACGCTGCGCTCCTTGGGACTGTCCGTGCTCTTTTGTTAATTGGCGGCTTCTTGCGTTGCGTCGAGTAGCTGCGCTTGCGTATACCCGCTGCAACGAATTAAATTCCGCAGTGCGAAATCTAATTCCACATCTTGACACGCAGGGTTATTTTGAAGCACGAGCGTTGTCAACGAGGCGCAGCAATCAACAGCCGATGAAATGAAACGTCCAGGGAAGAAAGCCGCGACCGATCGCAGCTTCGTCGTTGCGCTGTCTCGCGGGCTCGATGTGCTGCGCGCCTTCAGGCCGAACGACGGCCTGCTCGGCAATCAGGAAATCGCCGCGCGCACCGGCCTGCCGAAGCCGACGGTCTCCCGCCTCACCTACACGCTGACCAAGCTCGGTTACCTGATGCCGGTGCCGCGTTTCGAGAAGTATCAGCTCGCGCCGTCGGCGATGGCGCTCGGCTACGCCGCGCTGGCCAATCTCGGCGTGCGCCAGCTCTCGGAACCGTTTCGCGAACAACTGACCCGGGAGACCGGCGGCGCGGTCGCGGTCGGCGCGCGCGATCGCCTTACCATGATCTATTTCGGGCAGAGCCGGCAGGGCGTCGTCAACGTTCAACTTGACGTAGGATCACACATCCCCATTGCAACCACAGCGATGGGACGTGCCTATATCTGGGCACTTCCGGACGATGAACGCGTTGCTCTCCTGCGTGAGCTGCGCGAGCATTACGGCAGCCGCTGGCCGAAGATCCGTGACGGCATCGAGCGCTCCGGCGAGAGCGTCGCCAAATACGGTTTTGCGATTTCCGCCGG
>NZ_JAFAVV010000301.1 GCF_019242285.1 Bradyrhizobium sp. | reverse complement strand
CGCCGCTGGTTCCTGCTCGCGATGATCCTGCTCGGGCTCTATCTGGCGGGCAGCGCGATCTGGAAGATTCACCTCGCCTGAAGCGCGGCGAGCCGGACACCGAACAAGACGAACATCCCGCCGAGCGCGCGGTTGATCCAACGCATCGCGCGACCCTCCGCGTCGACGAATTGCGGCAGGAAGGCCAGGAAGAACAGCGCGACCTTCGGATTGAGCATGTTGGTCAGCGCGCCCTGCCAGAACGCCCGCCGCAGCGACGCCGGCGCCGCACGCCCGGCGGCCTCGGCCGCGTGATCGCTCTGGCGCGTCAGCAGCATCGTGATGCCGATGAAGCAGAGATAGGCGGCGCCGATCCACTTGACGACCGTGAAGGCCGCCGCCGATGCGGCGAGCAGCGCCGACAGCCCGACCGCGCTGCCGAACACATGCATGAGGCACCCGGTGCTGCTGCCGAGCATGGCCGCGATCCCGCCGCGCCAGCCGAGCTGCATGCTGCGCCCCACGACATAGGCGGTGTCGGGTCCCGGCGCGACATTGAGCAGCAGCGCCGATCCGAGGAACAGCCAGAAATCGTGGATGCCGAGCATGATGATCTCCGCGGGCAAATGGTGGCTCTGTACCGGCATCTTTCATCGATCGTCGCCTCGTCGTGCGACAGGCATCTCCCGGACCTCACAATCTCGGCGCAGGAATGGCGGCGGCCGGCAAAAACATTGGTTCGAGCCGCCCGCCCGTGATATCCGCGAGAGCGGAATGGAAAGACGTCTCGCCGCCATTGTCTGCGCTGACGTCGCCGGCTACTCGCGCATGATGGGAGCCGACGAGGCGGGCACCCATGCGACCTTCAAGGCGCATCGCGCCGCCATCCACCCGATCATCCTCAATCACGGCGGCCGGATCGTGAAGAGCACCGGCGACGGTTTCCTGCTGGAATACGCCAGCGTGGTCTGCGCCATCGAATCGGCGGTGGCGATGCAGAAGCTGATGGCGGAGCGGAACGCGCAGCTTCCAGCCGACCGGGCCATGCAGTTCCGGCTCGGCATTCACATGAGCGACGTCATCGTCGATGAGGGCGAGGTGTTCGGTGACGGCGTCAATATCGCGGTCCGCCTCGAGGCGGCATCGCCTGCCGGCGGCGTCGCCGTTTCCGCCAAGGCGCTTGCCGAGGCAGGCAAGCATCTCGATGTCAGCTTCACCGATGCCGGCAGCGTGCGTTTCAAGAACATCGAGGAGACCATCAAGGTCTGGACCTGGCAGCCGGGGAGCAGCGGCGCGCCGAAGGGCGCAGCGCCTGCGCCGATGCAGGGCCGGACCGCCATCGTCGGCGTGCTGCCGTTCACCGATCTCAGCGGCGGCGCCGACGAGTATTTCGCGGATGGCCTGACCGAGGACCTGATCCACGCGCTGTCGCTGCAATCCTTCTTCCGGGTGCTGAGCCGCGGCTCGACCTTCGCGTTCAGGCGCAGCCGGCTCGGCGCGCGGCTGATCGCGCGCGAGATCGACGCAACCTACCTGATCCAGGGTTCGGTCCGCCGCGCGGGCGCCAGGCTGCGTGTCACCTGCGAGCTGATCGCCCCCGAGAGCGGCGAGCAACTCTGGGCCGGCCGCTACGACCGCGGCGTCGGCGACCTGTTCGCTATGCAGGACGAGATCACCACCGATCTTTGCGCGGCGCTGGCGCCCGAAATCTATCGCGCGGAAGCCGCGACGATGCCGGCGCGCGCGGCGGCCGCCGATCTCACCGCCTGGGACCGCTTCCTCAGGGGATTGTCGCACTATTACCGGCCGACCAAGCAGGATTACGAGCGTTCGATCGCGCTGTTCCGGGAGGCGATCGCGCTCGATCCACGGCTTTCGATCGCGCATGCTTATCTCGGCACCATCCTGGCGCAGGGCATCCAGTTCGGCTGGATCACGAGCACGCGCGAATTGTGGGCCGAGATCAGGCGGCTTGCCGAGAGCAGCGTGCGGCTCGATCCGCGCTCATCGTTCGCCTATTCCATCCTGTCCTATGCCGAGGCCATGGACGGCAAGCACGACGCGGCGATGGCGCTGGCGCGCAAGGCGGTCGAGCTCAACCCCTACGACATGGGCGCGCGCGGGGTGCTCGGCATCTGCCATCTCGTGATCGGCGAGCATCGCGAGGCCGTCGAGCTGTTCTCGACCGTGCTCCAGCACGGCAGCAACGATCCGCGCTATCAATGGGCGGCCCTGAACGCGTTCAGTCATTATCTGCTCGGGCACTATGACGCTTCGCTGTCCTGGTCGCGCGAGGCGCTGTACACCAATCCCCATCATCTGCAGGTGCTCGGGGTGCGCGCCGCGGCGCTGGCGCAGCTCGGACGCAACGAGGAGGCACGGCAGGCGACGGAGGCGCTGCTTGCGAATCAACCCGACCTCTCCGTCGAGCGGCACTTGCGGAATTTCCGCTGGAAGCGGCCCGAGGACATCACGCATTATCGCGATGGACTGATCAAGGCGGGACTGCCCGCGACCCGGCTGACCCTGGTCAAGATGGACGGCAAGCGCGCAGCGGATGCGTGCTGACTACGCAAACAGCGGCGTGCCGGGCACGAAGGCGTCGAACGCCGCCCAGAACTGCGAGCGGTAGCGGTCCTGCTCCTGCAATATCTCGTGCTTGGCGCCGGCGATCACGAGATGCGAGCCGGCACGCAGGTGATAGGCGAACTCCTCGATCGCCGAGGTCGACACGATGGTGTCGTTGGAGGCCGCCAGCATCAGGATCGGCTGGCGGATCTTCAGCGGATAATTGGTGCCGCGGAAAGTGTGCATGGCGCTGAAGGCGGTGTCGGCCCAGGCCACCGTCGGCGAGGCGATGCCGAGCGTCGGGTCCTCCTCGAAGATCGCCGCGTTGCGGGCATAGCGCACGGGATCGCTGGTGAAGGGGTTGTTGATGAAATTGTCGCTGCCGATCAGGGCGTCGCTGCCGCCGGGCACGTAGCGGCCGCCCTGCCCGGCGAGCCGCATCACCCGCAGCAAGAGGCGGATCGGCAGCGAGGTGGTCCGGCCCGGCAGGTCGATCATCGGCGCGGTCAGCACCATGCGGTCGAACCAGCGCTTGCCCGCATGCGCGACGCGGAGCAGCACCGCGCCGCCCATCGAATGCGCCAGCGCGAAGTGCGGCGGCGGGCAGTCCGGCAACACCACCTGCTGCACGAAGGTCTCGACGTCGACCTCGAAATCGGAAAAGTGACGCACATAGCCCTTGCGCGGATCGCGCAGACGCCGGGAGGAATGTCCCTGGCCGCGGAAGTCGATCATCGCCACTGCGAAGCCGCGGTCGCGCAGGTCGCGCACGGTCTCGAAATATTTCTCAATCGGCTCGGCGCGGCCGGTGAAGACGCAAACCGTGCCCTTGCGGGCGGCCGGCGGCGCCCAGCGGGCAAACCGCAGTTCCGCGCCGTGGGACGTGTTGATGATGCCGCTGACGACGTCGTCCGGAACGGGATTGGCGGGAATCGAGACGAGAGTCATGTCCGGACCGGGTAGGTGAAAGGGGGCGAAAATCAAGGGCGAGCGCGTCAAAAAATCGCGGTATCGCCGCCCTCTTGAACCGCTTTGAGGCCCTCCCATATCACCTCCGTGCAGGCCGCTCTACAGGCTGCACACGGACTAAAGCCCGGCCCGATGGCGGGCGGGTAAATTCAACCAGTCGCTCAATGGAGGACTATCCTATGCGTAGCTATGATCTTACCCCGTTTTATCGTTCCACCGTCGGCTTCGACCGCTTCTTCTCCCTGCTCGATCAGGCAGCCTCTGACGGCAGCCCCGGCTATCCCCCCTATAACATCGAGCGCACCGGCGATAACGCCTATCGCATCAGCGTAGCCGTCTCCGGCTTCTCGCAGGGCGAACTCTCCATCGTCG
>NZ_JAFAVV010000755.1 GCF_019242285.1 Bradyrhizobium sp. | reverse complement strand
TGCAGCTTGCGGCCGGGATGTCCGGCGACATAGAGCCGGGTCAGGTCGCCGGAGCTGACGATGGCATCATAGGCGTCGTCGGCGACGCCGAATTTGCGCAACTGCTGCTGCACCGATTCGGCGGGCCGCGGGGCATTGGTGATGAGGATGACGGTGCCGCCCCGGCCGCGAAAGCGATGCAGCGCCTCGCAGGCTTCCGGGAAGGCCTCCAACCCGTTGTGAACCACGCCCCAGATGTCGGACAGCACCACCTCGGTGCCGTCAATGAGATCGCGCAACCGTTCGATAACGCGCAAGGTGGTCATGAGCCGACCGTACCGCCTAGCCCGGGCCCGCGGCGCGCCGCGCCAGCGCGGCGGTGCCGGTCATCCGTTGCGGCGGAGGCTCGATGACGTTGGCCTCGGCCGGCACGCCCTTGGCATTGCCATTCGCACCGCCGGCGTCCGGGCCGCCATTCGCCGCCGCGCCCTCCGGACGCAACGGCCGCGGCGGCGCGAACAGGAAGCCCTGGCCGAATCGCACGTCGTAGTCGAGCAGGTCGACCACCGAACGCTCCCCCTCGATGCGCTCGGCAACCAGATCGATGCCGAAACGGCCGAGCAGATCCGAAAGGTCGGAGGGGTGGATATCCGAGGTCGAAGCCTGTTTCGGGTCGAGCAGCAGCTCGGCGGGGATCTTGATGAAGCGGACGCCGCGGTCGGCGAGCTCGCGCGGCTCGAACCTCAGGTCAGTGACGTGGTCGATGGAGAAGCGATAGCCGCGCTGCGCCAGGCTGGCCAGATGCTCGATCTCGGTCGGGCCGAGGTTGCGGAATGTCGCCTGCTTGAACTCGAGCACCAGCGAGGGCGCCAGCGCACGGTTGGCCTCGAGGAAATCCAGGCATTGCGAGAAGATCGCGCTGTTGCCGAGCGTGGCGGCCGAGACGTTGCAGAACACCCCGACCTCCTTGTTGCGGACCATCAGCCGGCGCAGCACCTGCACGCAGCGCAGCATCAGCATGTGGTCGATCCGCCCGATCAGGCCGGCGGTCTCGGCGGTGCCGATGAAGTCTTCGGCGGCGATGACCTGGTCCCTGTCATCGCGCATCCGCGTCACCGCCTCGTAGGAGCGCACCTTGCGCTGCGGCAGCGTCACCATCGGCTGCAGGTAGATGTCGATGCGATTCTCCTCGATCGCGCCGCGCAGGGCCGCGAGCAATTGCGTCTGGCTGCGCGAGGAAGCGGTTTCGATCGAGGGCACCTGCGACGCAGGGGCCGGGGCGGGAGATGCCGGCATCGCGGCAAGCGCGACGGGCGCCTGCGCCGAAGCCGCGGGCTTGTCGTCGGAGGCGATGGGCACTTGCGGCTTGGCCTCGGTCCGCGGTGGGCCGCCTTCGGGAAGGGCGGGCACGCTGGTCTGCAGAGCCGCAAGCAGGTCCTCGTGGGTCGCGACCGAGCCTGCGAGCTGTCTCACCAGCCCGCCGAGCTCGCCGATCTCGTTGACCACGGTCTGCAGGCGGTCGGCGCCCGTCGAATTCGCCGAAGCCACGCGCCCCTCGACGGCGGCGAGCCGGCGGCCGAACTCGGCGACCTGACGGGCGAGGTCAGCGGTGCCGCGCGACAGGTCCGCGATCTGGCTGCCGACGTCGGTGCGGTCGCGCAGCCGCATCGAGACCGCGTTGTAGAGGATCAGGAAGGTCAGCGCGGTCAGCGCCACGATCGCGGATTCCGGTCCGTTGATACCGGCGACGGAGTAGAGGATCAGGCCAAGCGATGCTGCGACCAGCACCATGCAGATGGCGATGAAAATCGTCGAGATACGGATCATAGGTCGCGCGACACCTCGTAGGAGCACGCAACCTTAGCACCAATGCTGATTCGAGGAGCCAGTGATTCTTCGGACACGCCAGGAACCTGCGCGTGCATTCGCGTGTTCAGCGCAACGCGGCCGCCTGGCGCTCGATCTCGGAGTTCAGCTCGGCGCCGAACAGCACGACGATGGCGGACATCCACATCCACGTCATCAGGCCGATGGCGGCGCCGAGCGAGCCGTAGGTCGCGTCGTAGTTGCCGAAATTGGCGAGATACCAGGACAGCAGCGCCGAGCCCGCGATCCAGAGCAGCACGGCGGTGATCGCGCCGACGCTGAACCAGCGCCAGCGCGGCGGGCACCGGCTCGGCCCGAACCGGTACAGCACGCCGAGCGCGACCAGAAGCACGATGAACAGAATAGGCCATCGCAGCAGGCCCAGGATGAGCTGGCTGTCGGGCGCGAGCCCGATCCGGTCGAGGGCGAGCGGGAATGCAACCACGGCGCTGATCATCACCATGATGGCGACCAGGGCGCCGGTGGTGAGCGCCAGCGCCACCAGGTTCAAGCGGACGAAGCTCCGTGTCTCGCGCTCCTCATAGGCGGCATTCAGCGCGTCGATGACCGACTTGACGCCTGAATTCGCACTCCATATGGCAAACAGCAGCCCCAGCAGAAACGTGATGCCGAGCGAGGTGTTGCCTTTGGCCAGCACGCGGGCGACCTGGTCCTGCACGATCTGGAACGAGCCTGCCGGCAGCATCAGCGCCAGCCTCTCGAGATTGGCGGCGATGGTGGAATTGTCCGCGAACAGCCCGTAGGACGACACCAGCGCGGTGATTGCCGGGAATATCGCGAGCAGGCCGAAAAACACCACGCCGCCGGCATTGGCCAGCAGGCGGTCGTCGTTGGTGCGCTGAAGGGTGCGCCACAGCACGTCTTTCCAGCCACGTGAGGGGATCTGCAGCGGCGAGCTGGCGGAGGGTCCGCGCGGCGCGGCGGCCGGAACGTCGGGATCGGCCGTGGGGAGGGGGGAGGCCGGCCTCGTCACGGCGAGCGTGTGCCTCTGCCGCTGCGACAGCAACACGAGGAGCGCAGCCGTGGCCAGCAGCAGCCAGCCATTCCCGAGAGATCGTGGGCTGGACATCAGCCGGCCGTGTTCGTTTTGCGCGGCGGCGTCCGCGCCGGGCGGCGGCGCGCCAGCGCAACGCCCGCCAGCGCCGCCGCAGCGACCAGGCCGATCGACAGCGCGCCGCCGCGCCGCTCGCGTCGGATCTGCATGCCGCGTTGCGTTCGTGGCGGCACCGACGACGCCGTCAGGATCGCGGCTGCCGTATCGGCGTCGGCGTCGGCGTCATCGGCCTTGAGAGGGCTCGCCTTGACGGCGACGCGCAACCGGCTCGACAGCGATGGAAACTGCCGCGGTTTGCGCCGCAACCGGGCGCTGGCGAGGCCGGCCAGGATCATGGCGATCACGATCAGCAAGGCGCCAACTACGCCGAAGGCGGGGAACAGTCCGTAATTGATCTCGACGAAATCGAACAGCGCCGTGATGCCGACCAGGCAGGCGGCGATCAGGAAGATTCCCGCCGTCGCGAACAACCCGATTGCGACGATGTGAGAGGTGATGTTCTCGGTCGCCTGGCTGGCGCGATCGCGGATGTAGGAGCGCGTCGCCCGCTTGACCTGGTTGATCTTGATCCCGAGGCCCGTGCGCAGCAGGTCCCCCGATGGCGCGAGCATGACGCATCCTCCGCAGCCCGGGGCCGGATGTCCCGGGTCTGGGATGAACGTGGTCGGGTTTTGAAGGTTCCAGGACTGACCCGACCTTCGAATCCTTCGTCCTAGGCCGCAGCTGCGCGGGCGAGCCAGTCGTCGAAACGGGTGACCCCGATGCGCGCCTGGCTGCCGGCGGTCAGCGAGCTGTCATCGAGCTGGGTGCCGAAATAGCGCGCCTGGGCGTCACCGACGACCCTGCGGCGATCACCATGCGCGGCGAGAAATCGGCGTGCCATCACATCGAAGGCGATGCGCTCGGGACCACCCAGTTCCACGGTCCCGTTCAGCGGAGCTTGCAGCGCGAGATCGGCCAGCGCCGCGGCGACATCGGCCGATGCGATCGGCTGATATTGCGCCGATGGCAGGCGGATGACATCGCCGCTGGCGCCGGCTTCGATGATGCTCCCGGAGAATTCGAAGAACTGCGTGGCGCGCAGGATCGTGTAAGGGATCCCGGAGCCCTTGATCAGTTTCTCCTGCGCCAGCTTGGCCCTGAGATAACCGCTGTCCGGCGACGCCGCCTCGCTCTGGGCGGAACAGGCGTTCACGAACCTGCCGAGCTTCCTGATGGTGGTCGCCGTCATCGCGACCTGTCACGCGCTCGCCGCACGCACCGCGCAGGCGGAGGAGGCGATGCAGCACCTGCGCACCCTCGATCCCGACCAGCGCCTCGGGGATTTCGCAACGCGCGGCTACTTGCGCAATGTCGCAAAGGCGAAGGATCCCGAAATCGTTCAGCGCCTTCAGCACAATTCCTTTCTGACAGGCATCGACGCGGCGCTCGCCCAAATCAAGGGACGACCCTCTCTCACCTATGGTGACGTGCTGCAAAACGCATAAGATGCTATTCGACGCCGTTTTCCCGTGGGCCGGCGCGGAGGCCGTGACGGCTGCACCGGGCCTGGACGGCGGCCGCCCGGACGAAGTCGCCGGCGCCACCGGCGATCCTGTCCTCAAGGCCAGGTACGAGGCGCAGGAGGTGAAGCGCAAAAAAGCGCAGGCGCAGGGTACCTCGACGAAGACCTAGAGATTTAGCGGCGCTTGGCCGGGTGGCGTCCGCATCTTTCGCCCGCCACACCGACCGCTCCAAAAGCGGCGGCAAGCCTCACGCCACCGCGCGGATCACCTTGCCGACCTTGTCCACGATTTCGCCGATCTGGTCCTCGCTGATGATCAAGGGCGGCGTCAGCGCCAGCGTGTCGCCGGCGATGCGCAGCATCAGGTCGTTGTCGTGGAAGGCGCTGGTCATGGCTTCATAGCCGCGCTTGCCGACCGCTTCCGGTTTCGGGGCGAGGTCGATGCCGGCGGTCAGCCCCACCGTGCGGATGTCGACGACGTTGGGTTGGCCCTTCAGCGTCATCACCGCGTCGGCGAATTTCGGCTCGAGCTTGTTGGCCCGCTCGAACAGCTTCTCGTCGCGATAGATGTCGAGCGTGGCGAGCCCGGCCGCACAGGCGAGCGGATGCGCCGAATAGGTGTAGCCATGGGTGAACTCCACCATGTGCTCCGGACCGCTCATGAAGGCGTCGTGGATGGTGTCGCGCACGATTACGCCGCCCATGGGCGCCGCGCCATTGGTGACGCCCTTGGCGAAGGTGATCATGTCGGGCAGCACGCCGTAGCGCTCGGCGGCGAAAGCATGGCCGAGCCGGCCATAGCCGGTGATGACCTCGTCGAAGATCAAGAGGATGCCGTGCTTCTGGGTGATCTCGCGCAGCTTCTTCAGATAGCCCTTCGGCGCCGGCAGCACGCCGGTCGATCCCGCCATCGGCTCGACGATCACGGCCGCGATGGTGTTGGCGCCGTGCAGGTTGACGAGGTTCTCGAGCTCGTCGGCGAAGTGCGCGCCGTATTCCGGCTCGCCCTTGGAGAAGGCCTGCTTCTCGCGGTCATAGGTCGCCGGCAGATGGTCGACGCCCGACAGCAGCGAGCCGAAGATCTTGCGGTTGTTGACGATGCCGCCGACCGCGGTGCCTCCGAAACCAACGCCGTGATAGCCGCGGACCCGTCCAATCAGGCGGGTGCGGGAGCCCTGGCCATTGATCTGGTGATAGGCGAGCGCGATCTTGAGCGCGGTGTCGGCCGCCTCGGAACCGGAGTTGCAGAAGAAGACGTGGTCGAGCCCCTTCGGAGCGAGGTCGGCAATCCGGCTTGC
>NZ_JAFAVV010000082.1 GCF_019242285.1 Bradyrhizobium sp. | reverse complement strand
GGCGACGACCAGGATTCCGGCGTCGCGAGATCCTCCCGGGCCGGCACGAAACGCAGGGTGAAGGCCGGACCGACCAGACGCGGCAGGCCGGGCTTCAGCGGGCGCGCGCCCCGCATCCAGACGTTCCGCAGCCCTTTCTTGAGCAGGACCGTGGTGATGGTCGCGGTCGTGACATGCGACAGCGTCGCGATGGCATCTGGCGTCAAGGACATGCGGGAACCCATTCCAATCGTGGAAATTAATCATATGTATCTTGCGGGCGGAACAGTCCGCGTCAAGGGCGTGACAAGATGGACATCTTGCGCGAAAAATGCGGGGAAGTGGGTGGCGCGCCTGATCCGGCGCATTTACAAGGACGCGGGGACGATCGGCCGCCAAGGACTGACCGCAGGATGAGCCCATCTTCCCCAGTTGCGACATGGAGGCCTCGTGCGGAGCGGGAGGGATATCGACATGCGCGGGATGTTGCCACAGAGTGAAGCCCGGATGCGGATGTGCGTGATGCAGGTCGGCAAGCGCGGGCGATGGACCTACAAGGACTGGATCAGATGGCGCTTCCTGTGGAAGTTCTTCCCCTGGTACGCGCGTGAGATGCGGTATCGCGGCGATTTCTGTGTCGGCGCGGGCTGCATGCACTGGTTCTGGGAGGACGCCGACAAGAAGGAGCGCGGCTATTGCTCGGTCGCGGTCTCCCGCACCCAGCACATGATGTGGGCGAAGGAATTGGAGGAGGAGCAGCGTGAGAGCCGGGCGCCCGGACAGAACCCCGGGCAGAAGCAGGCTTCCTGACCTCGAAGCGAGGGCCGCCGCGAGTGACCGGCGCCCCAAATGCGCGACCGTGAGTGGGCCGAAGTGAGCTCAAATCGGCCGGACGCGCGATAGAATGAACGCCTCCTCACCGCAACCCCGGCTGCTGCCGAACGGCGATAGCGCCATCACGGTGGAATTCAGCCGCCAGATCGATGACGCCGCCAACCAGCGCGTGCTGGCGCTGGACCGCGCGGTGCGCGAGACGCCGATCGACGGCGTGACCGAGACCATTCCGACTTATCGCTCGCTGCTGGTGCACTACGATCCCTGCGCCATCGATTTCGACACGCTGGGTGCCGGGCTGTTGGCGCTCGCGCAGACAGCAAGACCGCAGAAGGCCGAGTCACGGCGCTGGCGCATCCCGGTCGCCTATGGCGGCGAAAACGGCGCCGATCTCGAGGAGGTGGCCAAGGCACTCGGCATCACGCCTGACGACGTGATCGCCCGCCATGCCGGCGGCCAGTATCGCGTCGCCATGATCGGCTTCACCCCCGGCTGGTCCTATCTCAGCGGCCTGGATAGGTCCCTGCACATGCCGCGCCGGCACAGCCCGCGCGTGTTCACACCGGCCGGGACGATCTCGATCGGCGGGGTGCAGGCCGGCATCCAATGCCTGGCGGCGCCGAGCGGCTGGCACCTGCTCGGGCGGACGCCGGTGCGAACCTATCAGCAGCATCGCGAGCCGATCTTCCTCCTGGAGCCCGGCGATCACGTCAGCTTTTTTGCCATCGACGCCGGGACGTTCGCGGAGCAGGAGCGCGCCGCGGAACGCGGCGAGATCGTGGCCGAACGCGTGAACGCATGACGAGGCTCGTCGTCTCCAGCATCGGCCCGGTCAGCTCCGTGCAGGACGGCGGCCGGCATGGCACTCAGCGCTATGGCCTGACGCCGAGCGGCGCCATGGACCGCCTGGCGCTGGCGGCGGCGAACGCGCTGCTCGGCAATGGAGCGTGCGCGGCGGCGGTCGAGATCGGCCCGTTCGGCGCCGCCTTCACCGCGCGCGAGGGCGCAGTCGGCATCGCGCTGGCCGGCAGCCCGCGCAATGCCGACATCGCGGGCCGCGCGGTCGCCTTCGACGCTTCGATGACGATTCCCGACGGCGAGACTCTGACCCTCGGTTTCGCCAAGGAAGGCGCGTTCAGCTATCTCGCGCTGGAAGGCGGCATCGCGGGCGAGCCGATGTTCGGCAGTCTTGCGGTCAACGCCCGCGCCGGGCTCGGCAGCCCCTACCCCCGGCCGCTGCAGCCGGGCGACGTATTGCCGGCAACAGCCGCCGCCGACGCCGGAGAACGACGGATCGAGCTTCCGGCTGCTGTCGAGGGGCCGATCCGCGCAGTGCTGGGCCCGCAGGACGACGAATTCGACGACAGCGCCAAGGCGCTGCTGTTCGACAGCGAGTGGAGGATATCGGCGACCAGCGACCGGATGGGATACCGGCTGGAGGGGCCGGCGCTGCGGCACCTGCACGGCCACAACATCGTCTCCGACGGCACCGTCGACGGCAGCATCCAGGTGCCCGGCAATGGCGCGCCGATCGTCCTGATGCGCGATCGTGGCACCACGGGCGGCTATCCCAAGATCGCGGCCGTGATCACGGCCGATTTCGGCCGTTTCGCGCAGCTTCCCGCCGGAACCAGCTTTCGGTTCAAGCTGGTGTCGATGGCAGAGGCGCAGGCCGCCGCGCGCGATTTTGCAAAACTGCTCGCGAGCCTGCCTGATCGCGTCCGCGCCATCGAAAATTTTGATCTCAACCTCGAAGCGCTGCATGATGCCAATGTCGCCGGCCATGCCGTCAGCGCGGTGGACGCGGGTACCTGGCTGGCGCATGACTGATCAACCCAATTCGGGGCGGACAAGGCCATGACATCGATCGATCTGAACTGCGATCTCGGCGAGAGCTTCGGTCCCTGGGAGATGGGCCAGGACGCGGCCATGATCGAGCTTGCCACCTCGGTCAACGTCGCCTGCGGCTATCATGCCGGCGACGCCGACATCATGCGCAAGACCGTGGAGCTGGCCAAGGCGCGCGGCGTCTCGGTCGGCGCGCATCCCGGCTATCGCGACCTGCACGGTTTCGGCCGCCGCCCAGTGCCCGGCATGAAGGCGTCCGAGATCGAGAACCTGGTCGCCTATCAGATCGGCGCGCTGCAGGCGATCGCGATTGCCGCCGGTCACAGGGTCACCCATGTCAAGGCGCATGGTGCGCTCTCCAACGTCGCCTGCGAGGACGACATGACCGCGCAGGCGATCGCCAACGCGATCAAGGCCGTCGATCCCAATCTGGTATTCGTGGTGCTGGCCAATTCGAAACTGGTGCGCGCCGGCGAGAAGGCCAACCTGCCGATGGCCCACGAAGTGTTCGCCGACCGCGCCTATGAGGACGACGGCAATCTGGTGTCGCGCAAGAAGCCGGGCGCGATCCTGCACGATCCCGCCGAGATCGCCGCGCGCGTGGTGCGGATGGTGCAGGATGGCGCGGTAGTCTCGGTGACCGGCAAGGCGATCAAGATGCGCACCGACACCGTCTGCATCCACGGCGACAATCCGGCCGCGGTCGACATCGCGCGTGGCGTGCGCCAGGCGCTGAAGGATGCCGGCATCGACGTGGC
Organism: Bradyrhizobium sp.; assembly: GCF_019242285.1. Lineage (GTDB taxonomy): Bacteria > Pseudomonadota > Alphaproteobacteria > Rhizobiales > Xanthobacteraceae > Bradyrhizobium. The sequence continues at coordinate 5,202 of NZ_JAFAVV010000082.1, read as the reverse complement.
GCCGTTCAGGCGCGCGGCTTGAGCAGGACGCGCGCGCCTTCACGACGGTCAGGGCCTGCGATCATCGCACGGCCCAGAGTCTGCCCTCGGAGATGCAGTAGATTTCGCCCAACCGCCCGATCGCGAGCGCCGCATCCATCGGCCCCGGTGCCGTCCAACGGAAGAGCAGGTCGCCCTTTGCGTCGAAGCCGACCAGGCCGCAGGCGTCGTGAAGGCTGTAGGCGTCCTTGTATTTGCTCCAATAGCTGGGCTCGACGCCCTCGGCCACGATCAGGTTGCCGGCTGAATCGGCGACGATGTTGAGGATTTCCCAGGGTGCGCGGCGCTCGAACAAGAGCGTGCCTACGGTGTCGAACGCCCGCAGGCGCATGCTCAAATGGCCGACGAGACGGGGCTCCGGCCCCGGCGTGACGATAACGGGCGGACTCGGATGAGCGAAGTAGTCGGGGGTGGTCACTTCTTTCGCGACAGGATCGACAATGAGGAATTCGTGGCCGTCGTAATGTGAATAGCCGATGATGATGCGCCTTTCATCCAACCGCATCGGCTCCGTCCAGAAGCGCTCATGGTCGGCGGCGGGAGGAAGCTTGCGAGGGTCACCAGCGACAAATCCGCGAGGATTGGCGCGCCAGCAGAAGTTTCCGTCGAAGTCGAGCGCTGTCAGATAGCCGTCGTTGGCCACGACGATGCGATCGCTCGTGACCAATGTTCGGCCCTGGAAGCTGCCCAGGAGAGGGTATGACCATCGCAACTGGCCGCTGGCGCCAAGGCAATGCAGTTCGGCATCGTTTCCCGATGACGGTTCGCGTTGCGCGAGGATCGCGTCAACCGCGAAGGCCGTCACAAACGCCCATCTCCCCGGGATGGACCAGCGCTCGTTGCCGGTGGCCTGATCGCGTGACAGCAGCTTCCGACCGCCGTCCTCGGTCAGGATGATCGATCCATCGGCAAGCGCCATCGGCGTTCCAAGACCACCCTCGCCCGTACGAGGGCGACGCCAGCGAATCTCCCCGGTGGGATCGAGCGCCAGCAGCGACGATGGCCAGACGACAAACAGGCTGCCATCTTCGCCAACGACGATTCTGTATCCCCCTCTTTCGTTCTCAGCATCGAGTGAGACCGACCAGGAAGTCGCGCCGCCCAAGCTGGCGGCGACCGAGGCGACGCCGGTATTTCCCGCATTGCCCAGCAGGATCGGCCAGGAAGACGATCCGAACGGGGGGTTCCCCGGACCGCTCATGGCAGGTCCAATGCTTCTTTGAACAAGCGCAACTGTTCCTTCAAATCGGCAGGGCCGGACGCCGGCCGTTTGAGGGCATCGAGGAAGGCGCCGAGCGCCACACGGGCACGGAAGAATTGCATGGCCTCAGGTGTCGTCGCCGGACCGGCCGCCGCGTAGCTCCTGTTGAACAGCTTGCTCAACTCCGAGATTTCCGCCTCTCCGAGATGGTATCTTACGCCGAACGTACCGAGCTTGTGGGTAAAGGCCGCAAGATCTCGTGCAGGTGATCCGATCGGCAGGCCGTTCTCGCTCATTGACTCGGTCAGCCGCCCACTGTCAATGACGGTGATGCCGGCGGACTGCGGCCCATTCGGGTGCGCGCCATCCACTGGCAGCGACTGGCGATGCTCCGTCGCAGCGGCGCTTTCCTGGGCCTTGGCCCACGCGGTCGCGTCCGTACACTCCGTCACTACGCATCGATCGAGAGGATCGCCGTCATTTTGTCGAGTCGGCTTGACAGCGCCCACGTGCACGCTCCTGCAAAGCGCAACATATGTGTCTCCAGGGATTGGTAGGGTTGCTTTGTGGCGGAAGATCGCTGCCAGGCTGTGACCGCCTCTTCCCAGGATTTCCGCCGCATTTCGCTGGCAATTCAGACTTGACGACTGCCGCACTGGCTCGCGGCAATGATGGCAATAACGAGGGGACGCGATGGCACGAACCATGAAACGGTCCGCATCGCTTTTTCTCGCGTGCGCGATCAGCGCGATGATCCCCGCTTCGCTCTTCTGGCGGCCAGCGGTGGCCGCATCCGAAACAGGTGCCGCAACGGAAGCCGCGCCGGAACCTGATTCATCACCCGATGCCGACGCGGCGCGTGCCGCCCGGGAACGCCGATATCGCCGGTACCTCCACCGCAGATATGTGCACCAATATTATCTGCATCAATACTATTTGAATCAGTATTACAGCCAGACGTATCAGCATCAGTACTATCAGAACCAGTACAACAATCAGACCTACCTGCATCAACAGGAGCTGCATCGCCAGCAGATGCAGCGGTACAACATCCAGCGATACAACCAAATGCATCAATATCATTAGGCGCAAGAAAGCCAGGCAACGGCCCCATATCCGAACGGACCTCAGCCTAACAATCGCACCTGAACACGCGATCGGGAAATCTCTGGAGACCAAACGATGAATCGCGCCGTCATCATCGTGTTGCTTGCGCTGGCAACTGCCGTGGTCGCCCTGCTCGCTGCCGATGCCGCCGTCGCCGGACAGGATGGGGCCAACGTTGTGACGCTGGAGAAAATCTACGACCAGCAGGATCAGGCGCTCGCCAACATGGATGCGGAGAAATTCCTCAGCTTCCTCGATCCCGACGGCTACGCCTTCATCGACGAGAAGGGCAAACGCCAGTCATATGCCGAATACCGAGACGGGTTGCAGCAGGCGATGCCGAGCCGCCGCAACATCGATCCGTCCACCAAGGTCAAGGACGTGCAGAGCCAGGACGGGAAGCTCGTGGCCTATATCGAGCAGGCGAGCCATTTCGAGGTCAAGGACGAGAAGCAGGGATGGGTTCCCTTCAACGAGACCTCGACGGCCGAGGAGACGTGGGTGAGCAGGAATGGCGAGTGGAAGCTCGCCTTGACCAAGACCCTGCGCTCGCGGCTGACCGTCGATGAAAAATGGCTGAAGACGCAACAGGAAATCAGCGACGGCTGGTACAACGCGATCCATTCCAAGATCAATAGCTGCAACTACGGCATCGCCGGCTGCCGCTAGATGGTCGCCAGCGGCTCCAGCCAATGCACATAGACTTCATTGATGACAACCAAAGCGCCGAAAATTGCGGCCGTAACGAGAACCCAGCGCCACGCCACGACAAGCGCCACTATCATAAGGGCCAAAGCCAGCGCAACGACGATCCCCATAATCTCGCTCAATATCAATGAAAGTAACATCCCCAAAACTCCCGCCACCAGCAACGCGGAAGGCATTGTCCTCGAATCTTCATTTAGAGAAGGAAATAGCTCCCTCGCCAAGTCATGCCAAAGATAATGGAAAATAAGAATCCCGGCGACGAATGGGCCGAGGATCAACAATACGAAGAGCAGGAGAGGAAGCGGGGAGAACTTATGCAAAAGGGCGGAGGTCTCCGCGGCCTTCCAAACGGAGCGAATGCGCCATCTGGTTTCGCGATAGACGCCTATGTTTGTTACGCTGAGCAGAATTGAAGCCAGCACAATAGCGTCGTGCCACTCGGGTGGAATGTGAACCGGCAGCCAGCCGAAAAGCCAAACCTTCACGATCGCGTACTTTGCGACAACCCAGTGGATGACCGCAGCCCATTTGATCAACTGCCCGGTCAGGTCCACCAATCCAACAACCGCAAGCGCCGTGGCCACCTTTTCCCAGGTGCGGCGCAGCAGGCCGGTCTGCGGCCTGGTCGATGCTTCGGTGCCGGCGATAGCCACTCCCGGCCTCCCCCTGTTGGCAACGTGGCGGGATGACAATGCCGCGGAAGTACGACTTTAGCTGGGCGGATGTTGGCAGGACCGCTGGGCCATCCACGCTTCCGCCTGGCCGCAGAATCGGACGATGGCGCCCGCCTGGCAAAACGGCTGGCGCGCGTGGGTGCAGGTGCGCGAATGGCTCATACGCTGCTTTGACCGCATCTCGGCGGAATGTCAGTAGACGTCCTGCTGGAAGCGGCCGTTCTTCTTCAGCTCGCCGACGAAGCTGACGGCCTCGTCGGTCGAGCGGGCGCCGAACTGCGCGACGATGTCGACCAGCGCGCGCTCGACGTCCTTGGCCATGCGCTTGGCGTCGCCGCAGATGTAGACGTGGGCGCCTTCGGCGAGCCAGGTCCAGAGCTCGCGGCCGACCTCGCGCATGCGGTCCTGCACGTAGAACTTCTTGGCGCCGTCACGCGACCAGGCGAGCGACAGCCGCGTCAGGAGGCCGGCGGTCTTCATGGCGTTGAGCTCGTCCTGATAGAAGAAGTCGCAGTCGCTGCGCTGGTGGCCGAAGAACAGCCAGTTCCTGCCGGGCGCGCCGGTCGCCTTGCGGTCGAGCAGGAAGGCGCGGAATGGCGCAACGCCGGTGCCCGGCCCGATCATGATGATCGGCGTCTTCGGATTGGCCGGCAGCGCGAAGCCATGCGCCTTCTGCACATAGACTTTCAGCGCGTCGCCAGGATGGATGCGCTCGGCAAGGTAGGTCGAGGCGAGCCCGAGCCGCCTGCGCTTGCCGACGACGTAACGGACGCAATCGACCGTCAGCGACAATTTTCCGGGGGTTGCGTTGTGCGACGACGATATCGAATAGAGCCGCGGTTGCAGCGGCTCCAGCGCCTCGACGAAGGCTTCCGGATGCGGCCGGACGCTCGAAAATTTTTGCAGCGCCGCCATCACATCGAGCGTTGCGGCATCGCCGTCGGGATCCTCGCCCTGCGCCAGCGCTCTCGCCTTCTCGCGCTGCGCGCCGCCGGTGAGGAACGAGATCAGCTCGAACAGCGTGTCGGGCGCCGGTGACAGCGAGACATCGTCGGTCAGCACCTCGCGCAACGTCTTGCCGCGAACCTTGATCGTGTGCTGCGCACCGAGCAACGCAATGATCTGGTCGACCAGGCCGAGATCGTTCTTGGCGAAGATGCCGAAGGAGTCGCCCACGACATAGTCGAGGCCGGCGCCGGTCAGATCGAACTCGACGTGCCAGGTCTCCTTCTCCGAGCCCTTCTTGTTGAGCAGACGCCGTGAGACGAAGGTCGCTTCAATCGGGTTGTCGCGCGATCGTCCGGGCTCCGAGATCGTGGCGGTCACGGCCACGGCCGGCACCGCCGATGGCGACGACTTGGCCGCCGGCGCCTTGTCGAGCTCCTCGTGCAGCGCCTTCAGCATCCGCGCGGTTTCCTTGCCGCCGGGGACGCAGAGATTGAGCCGGGCCTCGCTCCGGCCCGCGATCGCTTC
>NZ_JAFAVV010000707.1 GCF_019242285.1 Bradyrhizobium sp. | reverse complement strand
CTCGCCCAACACCCGCCGCACGATATCGATCGCGAGCCGGGCGATCTCGTGGTCGAGCCCGGCCAGATAACGATCCACTTTGGCGGACGTGTCGCTCACGAGGCGCGTCGCTTCGCGCGAACCTTCGGCGCGGCCATCCTCGTAGCCCTGGGCGTGGCGCGCCTGATAGGCCGCGTCGGCGTCCTGCCTGATCCGCTCGGCAGCCGCCGACGCCGTGGCGAGGAAGCGATAGCCGTCGCTCCACGCATCAGCCTCCGCGGCGCGCAATACCTTGCGCCCGGGGCCATTCGGGAGAATGCCGACGGACGTCTGCCGCAGTTCGGACATGCCTTCTATCACTTCCGGCCATATCGGCCGGCCCAACTGAACAATCCTGAACGAGAAGCGGTGTAGCGGAGCCATCTGGCCGCAATCGGGGCGCGGCGGGCGGAGCGAGCAACAATTCTGAATAATGTATGCGGTTTGTTCGATCGGCGGGGGTGAACATTCCGTTTCAATCCGGTCCCGTATGCATGATTTTGAATTACGATCTGCGCCTTGGAGACTCCCTGCCGTCTCCATCAGTTCGTCAAGGCGTTGGTAGCAATCGCAACGGATGTTCTGGACGGAGGATGGAATGGGCTTCAATCCGCTGAAGGCCGTTGAGCACGCGGTCGGCTCCGTAGCACACGCGATCGGCGATGCTGCCGAGGAGGGCGGCAAGGCGTTCGAGAGCGCGCTGAAGGACGCCGAGCAGGCGGCGAAGCACATGTCTTTGTCCGACCTCGGCCACACAGCGCTCGATGTTGCCTCGTTCGTGCCCGGGCTCGGCACCGTGACCGGACTGGTCAATGCGGGCTGGTACGCCGCGGAAGGGGATTGGAAAGACGCGGCGCTCTCCGCCGCAACCGCGATTCCGATCGCGGGCGATTTCGTCGACGCGGCGAAGGTGGGCAAGGACGCCATCACCATCGGCAAGGATGTCGAGACTGCGGTGAAGCTGGGCGAGGACGCCACGAAGGTCGCGGAAGACGGCACGAAAGTGGCGAAGGACGCCACGGACGTCGCGCAGGCCGGCTCGGATGCGTCGAAAGCGGAGAAGGTCGAAACGGTTCCGACGCAGCCGGCCACGAGCCCCAGCATCACTCCGGAGGAATTGAGCGGAAAGACACGAACCGAAATCCGAGACATGGCGAACGACAAGGGTCTGGTGCCGAAGGGGGACACCGCGCACGCCGACTATCCAAGGAAATGGTCCGATCCGGTCACCGGAGAGCCGCGATTGCGGCTGGATCGAGGACATGTCGATCCCACGACAGGTCTGCCCTACAACAATCCAAATGCCGCGGTTGATCACGTACACGGGTATGAAGTGGGCGGAAATCCGATTAAGGTGAATGGCGACAAACATATTCCCACCGCAGGCGAGTGACATGGCAGGCAACCAGGAACGGCAAGTGTTCGATCTGATGGATGGCGCCGTTCGGGTGTGGGTGGAGCAGGAGGCGATTCACCTGATTGCGGTCGAACGCCCGCATCTCGATCCGGTCGAACTGACCGGCGCGATGGCCAAGCGGCTGGCTGAGGCCTTAAACAGCATGGCAGACCAACTCGACGATTAGCGGGCTGCGTCCTGCCCCCGAGGCGCGATGCGGCGATCCGGGCATGCAAGCTCTGTTGCATACTGAATAATGTGTGCAGCGAACGTGCTCTGCGCCATGACGCATCGCGCGTCCCGACCCAATGTCGCCACGCTCATGATCTCCATCTTGCATCGTGACCACGCGCCGCGATCGGCGCGGCCATCCGATCCTGCTCGAGGGGGCTGCCATGTCAAACATCTTCGGAACGCTGCTCGACGGTGCGGTGAACACGGCGAAACGCGTCGAGCACGACGTCCAGAAGGGCGCGACCGACGCCTGGAACAGCACGGTCCGTGACGTCAAGTCGATCGTCGACGGCGGGAAGAGCAGCGCGGATGCGACCCTGAAGCAATCCGTCGACCAGCTTCATCACAATGGCGATCAGACCACGCTCAACCTGAGCGCCAACGGCAAGTTCACGGCCCCCATTCTCGACGGCGCGCCGCTCGGCGCGCAAGGCACAGACAGCGCCGCGATCACGATCAAGCAGGTCGGCGGCCCCAATGCGCCGGGCAGCACCGGGCCGACGCAGCCGGAAACCTATCAGGTGACCTTGACCGAAACCCAGCAGGTCGGACTCAACTCCGAGTTCGATTTCGGCACCAGCAAGGTGAAGGCCGGCACGGTCGGTGTCGAGGTCAACGGCGGCGTGACCAATACCGTCACCGTGACCGTCAAGACCAAGGAAGACGCCGAGCGCATCGCCAAGACCTACGCGAAGATTCTTGCGTCGAACCAGGTGCAGATGGAAGCCGACGACGTGCTCAGCGGCGGAGGCGCCCAGGCCGGGAAGGCGCTGACCTTCGACAACCCGATCATGGACGCCATCGACGGCAAGGGGGGCAGCCAGAACCTGCCGCAGAACATCGCGCTCAAGGTCGAAGGCGTAAACTCCTCGGATCTCTCCTTCCTGAAGAGTCATCTGACGAGCTCATCCCACACACTCACCGTGTCGGGCAATGCCAAGGTCGGCCTGTCGCCCGGCGACCTCCTGGCCAAGACTCCGCTGATCAAGAACAATCCCGGCCTCAAGGACACGTTCAATCTCGTCGATCTCAGCGTCAAGCCGGACGAGAGCATGAGCCTGACCCGCACGCTTACTTATCCCTCCGCCAATAAGCCGGCGACCGTCTCCTACACGCTCGGCGGCCAGTTGTCGGCCACCTACAAGGCAGGCTTCAAGCTTCCGTTCGGCCCGGACGGCAGCAAGGGTCCGCTCAAGGTCAGCGGCCCGAATCTGCAGGAGCAGGCCAGCCTGCAGAGCAGCGTGACGGCGACCTACGACCTCAAGCCGGGCGACATCGATCATCCCGAGACCGCGCTCACGAAGCAGGGGCGCTGGAACAAGCCGGACCAGATCCAATTGAAATCCGTGGTGCAGAGCAATCCGACCTTCGATGGTGGCGCCGGCGTCACCTACAAGGGCGGCGTCGTCGACACCGATACGGCGACGGTGACGCTCAATCACGCGAGCAAGCCCGGCAACCTGCGTCTCTTCGCCGACGCATTGAAGGCCGGCGCCACCGGTGATTCTGCGACCGCGTCGCGCGATGAGCTGAAGCTCGGCGCGGATTTCACCGCAACCGACCTGACGACCGAAGCCAACCGCAGCGCGCAATCGCGGGTCAGCTTCGATCCCTCCATCGGGATCGGGGACCTCAAGCTGTCCGCCGGCATCAACGCCGACATCACCACCGACACGGTGACGTCGAGCCAGACCCGGACCTTTTCGGGCGCTCGCGAGTCTCCGATCACACCAAAGCAGCCGCCGACGGCGCCGCCTCCGCCAACGCTGCCCCACGGACAATACGTCGTCATCCCCCGGCTTGGCGTCAACGTCCGACAGTCGCCCTCGGTTCAGGCCGGCAAGGCCGGCGACATCCTGCATGGCAGCTTCGTCACGGCCACCGGCGGGCAGCGTACCGATGCGCAGGGCAATGTCTGGCTCCAGGTGAGCGGCACGGACATGGCCGGACGATCGGTGCGGGGCTGGGTCGAACAGCGCTACCTCGCATCTCATCCCGACGGCGCGTTGTCGGGTACCGGCCGTATCGATCCGAGCAAGCCGCCGCCGGGTTACGTCGCCCATGTCGTCTCGCCCAACGAAACCGTGTTTGCGATCGCGGTCGAGAACCACGTCACCGTGCAGGATCTGGAAGATTCGAACGGCCGCCACATCATCGATCCGAGCCTGATCTTCCCGGGCGACGTCATCTACGTGCCGACGGATGCGCGCGGCACCGCGTGAGGCCGAAAGATGGCGCAACGATGCTGACGGAGGCGAATATGTGCCCGCATTCGCCTCTTGCGTAATGAATACAACAAACGAAGCCTGGCGCGCTGTTTGTGATTGAGCTGTCAGGTTTCAAAAATATAGTTTTCCGCGTTGAGGATTGGCCGAAACGGCCATGGCGGTTGGGGCAACGACTCGATCATTGTGTTCGAGCAAACCTCAGGAGCAAAGCATGAGTTTTCCAGGAATGGGCGGCATCGGCAAGATTGGCGGCGACATGATGAATATCATGGGCGACATGGCCAGCCACAACTTCGGGAAGATGGGCCAGGATTTTGCCCAGATGATGAAGGACGTCGGTCAGAACGACAAGGATTGCGACGACAAGAAGCATCACCACCATCATCATCAGAATCAGTGCGACCAGAATCAGTGCAACCCGCTGCAGGAGATGTCGCAGTTCATGGGCGGCATGCTCTCGAGCATCATCTGACCCAGCGTGTCGGATCGCGGTTTGCCGGATTGCGCTGAGCGAGACCGCTACGACTTCCAGCAAATCGAATCTTCGGGGAGCGAGGCCATCGCCGACGTCACCGTCGAACGGACGGTACGGAAGCGGGCTTCGCTCCCTTCGTTTCGAGGCTGTAAAAAGCTTCCCTGACCACCTTGGCGAGGTGACTGGCGCGCTGGCTTGCAATGGCTGCCAGGGCCCGGCTGTCTCTCGCTTCGAGCGCCGCGAGCATTCGCTGGTTGTCTTCGATCGTGTCGTCCCAGTTGGGGAACAGGTTGCGGGCGACGGAGAGCACGCTGCCGAGCCGCGCTTCCAGCATCTGATGAATCTCGGCGAGCGTCTCGTTCTCGGCGGCTTCGATCATCGCCCGGCGGATCGCCCGGTCCAATGCAATGCAGGGTTGCTTTTCGTCCCGCTCGAGGTGCTCGACCATGTGCTCGTGCAGGGCGCGGATCGCCGCGATGCCGGCGTCGTTGATATGGCCGCAGATGCGGTCGCTCGCGAAGGCCTCGAGCAGACCGAGCAGGCCGATGACGTCATCCGCCTGGTCCGGCGTGATGCGGACGACGATCGCGCCGCGATTGGGAAGCAGCTGCACCAGCCCCTCGACCGACAAGACCTTCAAGGCTTCCCGCAGCGGCGTGCGCGAAACGCCGAAGCGCGTGCACAAGGCCTGTTCGCGGATGCGCTTGCCGGGGATCAGTTCCCGCTCGATGATCATGTTGCGAATGAGGCCGGCCAGCTCGTCATGAAGGTTCTTGCGCGGAATCCTGGAATCACTGGGCATCGTACTACTCTGCTGCGGCCGTCAACTCACTCAAAGTTGCGCAATGCCGCAGGAATGAGCTGACATCATGACGCACCCGATCGGGCAGGCCTATTACTCTCGCATCGTGGCTGCGCGTGCAGCGCGGAAGAGAGTTCCTGTCATGCAGATGACATCTTGAACAGGATCTGCGCGATCGGACCGAAGAATTCTCGCTTGATCGTATCGCCGACCGCATGAGCCTCCATCAATCCCGGCGCGAGCTCCGGGTCCTCGACGATGGTGATGCCACGCTCGCGGGCTTCGGCGCGCATGCGCTGCCCGAGCTCGCCTCGCCCTTTGCTCACCACGACAGGGATCGGCGTGTCTCCGGCCTGGTACCGCAGCCCCACGATCTGGTCGCCATGGGCGATGGCAACCACCGCGTGTCGCAATCCGGTACGCGTTTGCGACGCGGCCAGACGGCGGTGGATGCGCCGACGCTCGGAACGGATCAGCGGATCGCCCTCGAGATCCTTCTGCTCGCGCTTGTATTCGGTGCGCGTCATGCGCATGTCACGAAGGAACAACCGCCGCTGCACCAGCATGTCGACGAGGCCGATCGCGATGAAAGCGATGGCGGCGGCGGCAGCGAGCGGTTTCAGCGTTTGCAGGGTGACCGGCGCGATACAGCCGGAACCGCAATCCGGCGTCTGGAACAGGGATTGCAAACGGCCGCTGATGGCGAACCAGAATGCGGCAAACAGCACGATCAACTTGGCCAGGCCCTTGGCGAATTCGACGAGATTGCGCAACGAGAAGATCCGCTTGGCTCCGTCGACGGGATTGATGCGCTCCATCTTCGGCGTCACCAGGTCGAAGGAGAACACCGGGCCGGCGGTCGCGGCGAGCCCGGCCGCGATGACGGACAGCACCACGACCGCTCCCACCGTGAGGCCTGTCGTCAGCAGGACATCGAGTGCCAGCCCGACGGCCCGCGGCGCCGATTGCGCAAAAGGCTCGATGGAATAGCTCGCGATCGCGTCGAGCAATTGCAGGATGTGATCGCGGATGTTCGGCCAGGCGAAGAACAGCAGCGCGAGCGTCGCGGCAAGCGAGACACCGGTCACGAAGTCCTTGCTGTGGGCGACCTGGCCGCGTTTGACGCGCGCGTCGCGGAGCTTCTTCTCGGAGGCCGGCAGGGTTTTCTGTTCGGATTCATCCGCCATTGCGATCCTCCGCGGCTAATCAGTTGCGACGGGTGTGGCCTGGAAGTACCAGGAGCGGCAGAACCGCGGACGTTGGTAGCAGGCGCCACATCCTTGCCGCAGCCCGCGCATGATATGCCCGCAGCCATCGTTTGAAAGCCGCACGCCCATGCACGCGCGTTCCGTTCTGCGTATCATTGCCCTCGCGTCCACGCTTGCGGGCTGCGCCAACCTCCAGGAAAACATCAGTGTGGCCGAACAGGGCAAGCCCGAAGGCGGCGCGATGGCGGCCATGGCGCAGCAGCGCAAAGGTGAGAGCGCGGAGGCGAGCGAGCAGGGCAACGCTGAGGACGGCCTGCTGCGGCTCGCCTCGGATATCGAGGCGCATGGACAGCGCGAGGCGGCGCTTCCGATCTACCAGCGCGCCGTTTCCCTGAGCGGGGGCACGCCCGACTCCTATGTTCGACTCGGCGATGCCTGCCTGCGCGCGGGCCGTTTCAAGGATGCTTCGGAAGCGTACCGGGCGTCGCTTGCGAAAGCACCTGACAATGCCGAGGCGCTGCTGGGCGTCGGTTCCGTCATGGTGCGTCAGGGTCGGCCGGAGGCGGCGCTCGAGACGCTCAGCAAGGCCGCGCCGCTCCTCAACACCGCGGTCGCCTATGACCGGCTCGGAGTGGCGCAGACGCTTGCCGGCCAGTTGCCGCAGGCGCGGGCCTCGTTCGGAACTGCCGTGCAGCTTGCGCCCGATGATCTCGACATCCGCACCAACCAGGCGCTGGCGGCCGCGCTGGCCGACGATGGCGAGGCGGCGCTCACGACGATGCGTGAAATCGCCCACTCGCCCGTGGCCGAAGCGCGGCACCGGCGTGACTTCGTCGTCGTGCTCGGAATGACGGGCCACCCCGCGGAAGCGGAATCCGACACCGCGCTCGGCGATCTGTCGAAGAAGGAAGTGCGCGGCCTGCTGGCGCGTGCGAGCTCCATCCGCAGCCTGAGCGATCCCAAGGCGCGCGCCAAGGCGCTCGGAGCCATCGCCGGCTGAGCACATCGTCCGCGTGCACGCCTGCGGCACGGCCAGCACCTCTCATCGCTGAGAGGGCTTGCCCTGCGCCGGCGCTCCCCCCGGCGTCTGCGCGCTCTCCTCTTCGGTCGTCGCCGGCGTCGCGCCTCCGGGCTTGCCGGCGCTGGCGCCGAGCGGCATGTCGCCCCCGTTGATGTAGCGTTGCGCGGCGCGTGCGGTCGGCGCTGCCGGCGCGCGGCCCAGCGGGCGGCCCTTGACGAGATCCTGCTGCCGCTCGGTCATGCGGAGCAGGTTGTGGTCGTTGGCGCAGCCGGGCGGAAGATACAGACCCGTCGGAACCGACGCCGTCGGATCCGGAATCTGGCAGGAGTCCGGAACCAGCACATAGCGCACGCGGTCGGGATGCCTCGCCGTTGGCGCCGGCACCGGGTAGTAGCTGTAGGTCGCCTCATGGTCCGGCGGGATGTCGGCGCAGCCGGCGAGCGCAAGCAGGGCCGTGGCGAAGCAAAGGTGTCGCGAAACAGAAATGGTCATGACGTTTTCCTTAGGGCCCGTGCTCATTTCATGATCAGGCCCGACGACCGCACCGGTCGTGACGGGTTGACGAGGACGGCGTCCGGCGCCGGCGCAATCTCGGGGCGGTCGAGCGGGGTTGCGACGTTGTGGTCGCGCACCGGCTTGACGAGATAGGGCGTGATCAGGATGACGAGCTCGGTCTCGTTGCGGCGATAGCGCTCGGATTGGAACAGTGCGCCGATCACCGGCAGGTCGCCGATGATCGGGAATTTCAGCGGCGCGTCCGGCGACATCTCGCGCTGGAACATGCCGGCCATCGCGAAGGTTTCGCCGCTCGCCATCTCCAGCGTGGAATCGGCGCGGCGTACCGTGAAGCTCGGAATCTCCATGCCGTTGATCTTCACCCCGCCGGTCTGCGCCAGGCTGCTCACCTCGGGGCGGACGCGCAGCGCGATCCGGTTGGTGCGGATCAGCGTCGGCGTGAATTCCAGCGAGACGCCGAACGGCTTGTACTGGACGGTGACCTGGCCGTTCGGGCCGCCGGGGAAGGGCACCGGAATCTCGCCGCCGGCGAGGAAGCTCGCGGTCTGTCCAGTCACGGCGGTCAAATTGGGCTCGGCCAGGATGCTGATGACGCCACTGCGCTTCAATCCGTCGATCAGGGCGTCGCCGCCCAATCCCGCCCTGCCGAACGAGAAGGTGCTGGCGTTCTCGAGGATCGTGCGCCAGTCGAGGCCGACCGAGTGCAGGTCGCTGCGCGACACCTCGGCGAAGCGTACGCGGATGTTGACCTGCTGCGATCCCGAGACCGTGGCGTTGTTGATCGGCGGCTGCGCCGGCGGCGAGTAGCTCTGCGCCACGCTCGCGACGTCGACCGATTCCTCCACGGTGGAAGCATTGCCCTTGACCGCGACACGGTTGCCGAACAGCGCGAGGTCCATCGTGGAGGTGGGGCGAAGCTCGCTCTTCGACTTGTTGGCGGGCCGCGGATCGATGACGACGGCGAATTCGACCGAGGCCTGCACCCGCGTGTCGCGCGACAATGCGATCAGGTTGGTGGTTCCCGTCTTCTTGCCGTAGACATAGACCACGTTGGACGACACCACGCGCAGATCGGCGATTTCCGAATCGGCGACGTAGACGGATTCGACGGCCTGGTCGAAGCGCAGGATGCGGCCCTCGCCGACCGGCAGCTCGAAGGAAGGCTTGCTGGGCAGCGGTGTAACCTCCACCGCGGCCGCAGGCGCGATCAGCGCCATCCAGACAGCGACGGCACACGCCGCTGCAAAGGCCCACACACCCGAGACCAGGAATGGTCTTCTCGGATGTTGGTCGTAGCTCACCCCCACAATCCCCATCATCGTCTCTCCATGTTCTATGGTCCGGACATCGAGGTCTCACGTCCCCTAACGTGACACCGCCTCAATGCCCGGCGGCATTCTCCAATTCCATCGTGCTCTTGCCGATCTCGGCCTCGTCCCTCGCTTCACCGGTGATGGTGGCGAGCGCCTGCAGGCTGAACTCCGGCGCCAGCTCCTGATAGGAGAGCACCGGAAGGTCGAGCTCGTTGCGGACCAGCAGCGCGCGCATGTGCCGCCGGATGTCCATCGAGGTCAGGATCGCGGGTCGCGCGTCGGCCGCGGACGCGGCGATCATGCGCTTGATCTGCTCCAGCGCCGGCCGCACCGTCGCCTCGGAAATGCTGACGAAGGAACCGACCGCGGTCGGACGTACCGCCGAACGGATCAGATCTTCCAGCGAGCGCGACATCAGGTAGGCCGCGATCACGCGGTTGCGGTCGGCGCAGCGGAAGCAGATCTGCCGCCGCAGCGCGATGCGCACATATTCGACCAGCAGCGCGGGGTCCTGCTCGCGCTTGCCCCATTCGATCACCGCCTCGAGGATCAGGCGCATGTTGCGGACCGGCACATCCTCCTCGACGAGGCGGCGCATGACCTCGGCGAACTTCTGCAGCGGCAGTGCGCTCTGCGCCTCCTTGACCAGGTCGGCGGCTTCGTTCTCGGCGGCGGCGAGCAGCGTGCGCGTCTCCTGCAACCCCACGAAATGCGTGGCGTAGGCGCGCAGCACCTGGGCGAGATATCTGGCCAGCGCGTCCGGCGGCGCCAGCGCGGCGATGCCGGCTTCCGCGAGCGCGGCCTCGTGCTCGCGAGCGACCCAGATGGTTCGCTCGCGCTTTGTGATCGGCGTGCCTTCGCGATGGGGAATCGCCAGCAGGTCGAGCTGAAACGTCTCGGCTTCGACCATCAGGCCATCGGGGGCGATGCTGCCCTCGGCGACGGGAACCCCGTCGAGGTCGATGCGGAAGCTGTCGGGCCCGCTTGCGCTGTCCACCGACAGTTGCGCCGGCGACGTCGCAACGCCGAGATCGCTGAACAGATTCCGGCGCGCGCGCTCGGCGGCCGCCTGGAAGGCCGCTGCCGGGACGGCGGTCGCAAGCGCGGGGCCGAGCCATACGATCAGCCGGCCGCGCGGCGGAAGGCTTTCAGCCGCGGTGGTGCCGATCGCGGGCGCGCTTGCGGATGGCGGCAGCGCGCCTGTGCCGGTGGCGCGGGCTCCTGTGGCGGCCACGATCGCCGTCGATGTGGCGGGCCGGTGCCGGCCCACCCAGTAGCTGGCCCCTCCCAGAATGGCCGCCAGCGTCAGGAACGCCGCCGTCGGGAAACCCGGAAGGAAGGCGAGGCCGAACAGGATCAGCGCGGCAAGGCCGAGCACGCGCGGGTTGCTGACGAGCTGGCTCGTGATCTCGCCGCCGAGGTCGCGCATCTCGTCGCTGGCGACCCGCGTCACCACCGTTCCCGCGGCCACGGAAACGAGCAGCGCCGGAATCTGCGCCACGAGACCGTCGCCGACGGTCAGCAGCGAGTAGGTCTGCGCGGCGTCGCCGAGCGCAAGTCCGTGCTGCAGCGTTCCGACGGAGATGCCGCCGATCAGATTGACCATGATGACGACGAGGCTCGCGATCGCGTCGCCCTTGACGAACTTGGCGGCGCCGTCGAGCGCGCCGTAGAGGTGGCTTTCGCGCTCGAGCCCGCGCCGCAGGCGGCGGGCCTCGGCCTGGTCGATGTCGCCGTTGCGCAGGTCGCTGTCGATGCTCATCTGCTTGCCGGGCAGGGCATCGAGGCTGAAGCGCGCCGCGACCTCGGCGACCCGCTCCGATCCCTTGGTGATCACGACGAACTGCGCCACGGTGATGATCAGGAACACGACCAGCCCGACCGTGATGTTGCCGCCGATGACGAACGCGCCGAACGCGCTGACGATCTCGCCGGCGTCGGCCTGCAGCAGGATCAGGCGCGAGGTGGTGATGGTGATGGCGAGACGGAACAGCGTCGCGATCAGGATCACCGACGGCAGCGAGGAGAACTCGATCGGCCGGCTGATGTAGAGGCCGGTCAGGAGGATGACGACGCTGACGCCGATGTTGATCGTGATCAGCACGTCGACCAGCGGGGTCGGCAGCGGCACGATCATCATTGCGACCGCGACCAGCACCAGAACGCCGACCAGCAGATCGCTGCGGCGGGAGACGACCGTGAGCAGGTTGCCGAGGTAATTCATCATGATCTGATCACCGCGGTCGAAGCATGTATTGATCGAGCGCGGCGCGGGCTTCGCTCTCGCGTCCGCAGGCCCAGAGGGCGCGGCTTTCCAGCAGATCGAGCGCCGGGTGGTCGCCGCCCTCCATCGCGCGCAGCCGCTCCATGATGGCGATGGCCCGTTGCGGCGCGCCGTCGATCAGGAAAGTGTAGGCCAGCGTCCGCAGCACGCCGACGTGGCCGGGTGCCAGTCTTGCGGCAACCATCAGGATCGCGATCGCGCGGCGCGTCTGTCCGTGCTGCCCGTAGAGGTAGCCGGCCGTGTGCAGCAGTCCGACGGTATCGTCGAGGGTGCCCGTCACGTCGCGATCCCCCGATGCAACTGCTCGATCAGCTCGCGGCGCCGCGCGATCTCGGTGGTGAGAACGGCTTGGGCGAGCGAGCGCAGCTCATGGCTTTCCTCGAAGGTCGGGACGATGTCGGCGACCAGTTGCTCCAGGATGCCGAGCGCGCGGCCGCTCTGCAGGATCTGGGGCTCGGCCAGCCTGGGCATGATGAAGTCGGCGATGTCGGCCTGCGGTGACCTTCGTCCGCTGGCATCGTCGGCCGGGCGCTCGCCGATTTCCGCCGGGGTACGGAAATCATCCAGCCGCGCGGCGCCGTCGACGATCTGCCTGCGTGCCACGGGGCCGACGCGCTCGGCGCCGTCGACCCCGCTGACGCCGGCGGCGGCGGGCAACTCGCGTTGGATCTTGTTGGTTGCCACGTCCGCGACCTCCGTCCGCTAGCGATAGGTCAGCGCGACGGTCTCGCCGTCTTTGGCGAGCAGGATGCGTTCTCCGTCGATTCCGCGGATCGTCCAGCCGTTGTCGAGCGTGGCGCCCTGATAGAAATGCGCGCCGTCCGCCGTCACGACATAGGGATGATCGCCGAACCAGACGGCCTGCAGTTGCAGGAGCGGCGTGGCGCGGCCGTCATTGGCGACGAAGTTCGTGGTCAGGAGCAGGCGGCCCTTGTAGGTCTGATCGAACCAGTGCTGGATCGCGGACCAAGCGGCGTTGTCACGGCGGCTCAGGCTGCCGTCGACGGCAAGACGGCCATCGGCAACATTGACCCGCAGCGTTCGGATATTGGCCGCATTGATCTTCTTTGTGAGCTCCTGC
>NZ_JAFAVV010000681.1 GCF_019242285.1 Bradyrhizobium sp. | reverse complement strand
GCTGCGCGCGAGATCCTTGCGCATGTCGAGAAAATACTGGTCGGGCTTGCCGAGGCCATAGGCGACTGCTGCCTGCAGATTGGGCGCCGTCGTGAAGGTCAGGAACTGATGCACCTTCGCCACCACCCGCAACAGCGGCGGCGCGGCGCAGACAAAGCCGATCTTCCAGCCCGTGAGCGAGAAGATCTTGCCCGCCGAGCCCACCTTGATGGTGCGCTCGCGCATGCCGGGAATCGTGATCAGCGGGATGTGTTCGTGGCCGTCGAAGATGACGTGCTCCCAGACCTCGTCGCAGATGGCGATCGAGTCGAACTCCTGGCAGAAGCGCGCGAGCAGCTCGAGGTCCTCGCGTGGATAGACCACGGCGGCCGGATTGAGCGGGTTGTTGAACAGCACCGCCTTGGTCTTGCGGTTGAAGGCGCTTCGCAGCATCTCCTCCGACAATCGCCAGTGCGGCGGCTCGAGCCGCAACAGGCGCGGAATGCCGCCGGCCTGACGGATGATCGGCAAATAGGAATCATAGACCGGCTGGAACGCGATCACCTCGTCGCCGGGCTCGACCACGGCGAGGATCGCCGAGGTCAGCGCTTCCGTGCCGCCCGAGGTCACCATCACTTCCGTCATCGGATCGAGCTTCAGCGCGTGCCAATGCCCGTAATGGGTCGCGATCGCCTGGCGCAGCTCCGGGATGCCCATCATCGACGGATACTGGTTGTAGCCGTTCATGGTGGCGTCGGCCGCGGCACGGCGGATGTCCTCCGGTCCGGGATGGTCGGGAAAGCCCTGTCCGAGATTGATGGCATTGTTGTCGCGCGCGGCCTGCGACATCGCCTCGAAGATGGTGACGGGCAGGTCCGCGAAGACCTTGTTCAGCGAGGTCATGGGATCGTTTCAGCCGCCGGTCTTGGTCGGGAGCCCCGCGGCTTTCCAGGCGAGCATGCCGCCGGCCAGATGGCTGTCATAGGGAAGGCCCGCCGCCTGGGCGGCGAGCGAAGCCGTCACAGAACGCTTGCCGGAGCGGCAGGCAAAGACCACCGTCCTGCCTTGCGGGTCCGGCAACGCCCCGGGATCGAAGGTGGAGAGCGGGGCGACCACGCCGCCCGGATATGCCTCTACCACGACCTCGTTGGGCTCGCGGACGTCGACCAGGAGATAGCGGCCCTCGTCCATTCCCTTGGAGACATCCTCCGGCGTCAAATCATGCACCTTGTGGTCGGCCACGCCTACCTCCCGATCCTTCATCCATCAAGTGAGGCAGCCAACCTCGCCCCTGCCGCGGCAAAAATCAAGCACCGCGAAAGGGTTAGAGATACAGCCGAACCTAGACCGTGACCTGCGTGCCAACCTCGACCACTCGCCCGCTCGGAATCTGGAAATAGTCGGTGGCGTCGTTCGCGGTGCGGCTGAGCGAGATGAAGAGATGGTCCTGCCAGCGCGGCATGCCGGAATGCGCCGCGGGCTTCAGCGCCCGCCGCGACAGGAAGAACGACGTCGACATGATGTCGAACTGCCAGCCGAGCTTGCGCGCGATTGCCAGCGCCTTCGGCACGTTGGGCGTCTCCATGAAGCCGAACCGCAAGGTGACCTTGGAGAAGGTCTCGCTGATCTTCTCCAGGCGAACCCGCTCCGAGGGATCGATGCGCGGCGTCGGCGCGGTCTCGATGGTGAGGATGACGTTCTTCTCGTGCAGCACCTTGTAGTGCTTCAGGCTGTGCATCAGCGCGGTCGGCGCGCTGAGGGGATCGCTGGTGAGGAACACTGCCGTGCCGGGGACCCGCTGCGGCGGCCGCTTTTCCAGCATCGCGACCAGGTCGGCCAGCGGGAATTCGAGCTTGCGGGATTTCTCGAACAGCAGCCTGCTTCCGCGCCGCCACGTGTACATCAGGAGGATCATGAAGCCGCCGAGCGCCAGCGGCACCCAGCCGCCCTCGAAGACCTTGAGCAGGTTGGCCGAGAGGAAAGTGAGGTCGAGCAGGATGAACGGCGCGATCAGGGCTGCCGCCGCTAGCGGCGTCCATTTCCAGACCCGCCAGATCACCACAAAGCCCATCATCGCCGTCACCACCATGGTGCCCGTGACCGAGATGCCGTAGGCCGACGCGAGTGCGCTGGACGAACGGAACATCAGGACCAGCAGCACCACCGCAATCAGCAGCAGCTTGTTGATGCGCGGGATGTAGATCTGGCCCGAATGCGCCTCCGAGGTGTGGCGAATCTCGAAGCGCGGCAACAGCCCGAGCTGGATGGCCTGCCGTGTCAGCGAATAGGCGCCGGTGATCACGGCCTGACTCGCAATCACGGTGGCAATCGTGGCGATCGCGACCATCGGGATCAGCGCCCAGTCCGGAAACATCAGGAAGAATGGGTTCTCGACAGCCTTGGGATTGCCGAGGACCAGCGCGCCCTGCCCCAGATAGTTCAGCGCCAGCGAGGGCAGCACGATGGACAGCCAGGCGGCCTGAATCGGCTTCTTGCCGAAATGACCGAGATCGGCATAGAGCGCCTCCGCGCCGGTAACAGCGAGGAACACCGCGCCGAGCGTGACGAAACCGATGATACCGTGGTGGAGCATGAAGGAGACGGCATAGAACGGGCTGATCGCATACAGCACCTCGGGTTGCCGCAGGATCTCCGGAATCGCGGCAATCGCGATCACGAAGAACCAGATCGCCATCAACGGTCCGAAGAACGAGGCCACCCGGGCGGTGCCATGCGACTGTACCGCAAACAGAGCCAACAGGATGGCCAGCGTAACTGGCACGACATACGGGTCGAGTGCGCCGGTGACGAGTTTGATGCCTTCGATTGCCGAAAGCACCGACAGCGCCGGCGTGATCACGGCGTCGCCGTAGAACAGCGCGCCCGAGATGATGCCGAGCAGCACGATCGTGCTGACAGCGCGGGTGACGCCGCGCTGCGCCAGCGCCATCAACGCCAGCGTGCCGCCCTCGCCGTGATTGTCCGCCCGGAGCAGGATCACCACGTATTTGAGCGTCACGAGGATGATGAGCGTCCAGAGAATGAGGGAGACGACTCCAAGCACCGCCTGCGAGGTCACCGCTCCCCCCGAGCTGGCAGCGACGGCCGCCTCGCGGAAGGCGTAGAGCGGGCTGGTACCGATATCGCCGTAGACGACGCCGATACTGCCCAACGTCAGCGCGCCGAAACTCGCGCTGGTGTGAGTTTCACCATGTCCGTTGGCCACCGTCGTTTCGGGGGCGGGCGCGGCAACATCGGTATTCATAGAAGCTGGGCCTCAAGATGCTTCACTGCAGCAAAGCGGCGGCTTACAGGCTTGAGTTGACGGCGCGCAATAGTAATATTTTATTGCCCAAAGCCATGCAAAAAATGCATAGCGCTTTGGATTTCTGTCCCCTCCGCTGCCACCAGGAGCCAAACTTTCTAGATTGTGACTTGGGTACCGACTTCAACCACCCGCCCGGTAGGAATCTGGAAATAGTCGGTGGCATCGTTCGCCGAACGGCTGAGCGCGATGAACAAGCGGTCTTGCCACATCGGCATACCCGGCTGGGCCGACGGCTTTAGCGATCGCCTGGAGACGAAGAACGACGTCGACATGATGTCGAACTGCCAGCCCAACTTGCGGGCGAGCGCAAGCGCCTTGGGCACGTTGGGGCTCTCCATGAAGCCGAAACGCAGGCGGACCTTCGTGAACTTCTCGCCGGCAGGCTCGATCCTCACCCGTTCGTCCGTGGAGACCCGGGGTGTCGGCGTGCTCTCGACCGTCAGGATGACGTTGTGCTCGTGCAGCACCTTGTTGTGCTTGAGATTATGCAGCAGCGACGTCGGCGCAAAGTTCGGATCGCTGGTGAGAAAGACGGCGGTCCCCTTGACGATGTGAGGCGGGCGCTTCTCCAGGGTCCGGATCAGGTCATCGAGCGGCACCTCGATGTGCCGCGTCTTCTGCACCAGCATGGCCGAGCCGCGGCGCCAGGTCCAGATCATGACCGCCACGGAGGTGCCGAACGCCAGCGGCACCCAGGCTCCCTCGAACAGCTTCAGAAGATTGGCGCTGAAGAAGGTCATGTCGACCACGACCAGGGGCAGGATGACCGCGGCTGCGCCGATCGTGCGCCAGTGCCACAGTTTCCAGATCACCACGAAGCCCATGATGCCGTCCGCAACCATGGTGGTCGATACCGCGATACCATAGGCCGAGGCCAGCCCGCTGGCCGTATGGAACATCAGAACCAGAAGGATCACCCCAATCAGGAGCAGCCTGTTCACGCGCGGCAGGTAGATCTGACCGGCGTGGACCTCGGACGTATGGCGCACTTCGAAGCGCGGCAGCAGCCCGAGCTGCACGGCCTGCCGGACGAGGGAATAGGCGCCGGTGATCACAGCCTGGCTGGCAATCACGGTCGCAATCGTCGCCAGCATCACCAGCGGCAGCAGGAGGATACTGGGGACCATTCGGTAAAAGGAGTTCTCGATCGCGGCAGGTTGGGCCAGCACGAGGGCACCCTGCCCGAAATAATTGAGAAGAAGCGACGGCAAGACCAGGTACAGCCAGGCCGATTGAATGGGCTTGCGTCCGAAATGCCCGAGATCGGCGTACAACGCCTCTCCGCCCGTCACCGCCAGGAATACCGCGCCGAGCGTCACCAGCCCGACCGCGCCGTGCGCAAGCAGGAACCGGACAGCGTACCAGGGATTGATGGCCGCCAGCACTGACGGATCGTCGCTGATATGGCTCACACCCATGACCGCAAGGGTGGAGAACCAGACGACCATCACCGGACCGAAGGCGGAAGCGACCCGCGCCGTGCCGCTGCTCTGGACCGAGAACAGCACGAAGAGAATGAAGAGGGTCAGCGGCTCGACGTAATGCTCGAGCCCGGGCGCGGCGAGCTTGAGGCCTTCGACGGCCGACAGCACGGATATCGCCGGCGTGATCATGGAATCGCCGATGAACATCGACGCACCGACGACGCCCAGCGCCAGCAGAAACAGGCTTCGCCGGCCAAGCGCCCGCTGGCCGAGCGCCATCAGCGACAGCGTTCCTCCCTCGCCATTGTTGTCGGCGCGCAGCAGCAGCAGCACGTATTTGGTCGTCACGACGATCAGCAGCGCCCACAGGATGAGCGAGAGAACGCCGAGGACCATCGGGCGGGTGACCGGTTCGCCCTCGGCTGCCACCACGACGGCCTCACGAAAGGCATAGAGCGGCGAGGTGCCAATGTCCCCGAAGACGACGCCGATGCTTCCCAGCGTCAGCGACCAGAAACCAGCCGCGACTTGCCCGTCACGGGCTTCGTTCGATGCGACGCTGACGGTCATGTCATGGCAGGAATGGGTCGGTGGTTGAACGTCAACCGCTATCGACGCTTCCGCCGAACCTGTCAATTGATCTGAAACCGGGAATATGGTCACGGGATGGACAAGGAAGAGCTCAATCCCCGCCAAATCATGCCGTCGGGCCTCCTACGGCTTCAGGTCGGGGGGCAGTGCGGGATCCTCGCGCATCAAGGTGATGGTGACCCGCCGGTTCGCCGAAAGCGAAGGATCGTCCGGGAACAGCGGCTGCGTGTCCGCCTTGCCGGACACGGCATAGATGTGGGATGCGGGCAGACCCTCGTGCTCCAGGATCTGCCGCACCGCGTTGGCGCGGTCCGCCGACAGGTCATACGGCCCATAGTCGCTCTTGCTCGGCACGAAACCCGCCGCGGTGTGACCGGTGATCTGGACGCGCAGCGGCGTCTGCTTGAGCGGGATGGCAAGCTTCTCGATCAGGCGGCGCGTCCTCTCGAAGGGCTGCTTCGAGCCGTCGGCGAACATCGAGCGGCCGTCCTGATCGACGATCTCCAGGTTGAGCCCCTGCTTGGTCTCTTCGAACATGATGTGCTTCGAGATTTCGGCCAGCTCCGGCATGTCCTGCAACGCCTGCCGCAGCGAAGCCGAGGCCAGCGCGAACTGGCGGTCGATCTTGAGCCGCTTGCCCTCGATGCGGCTGCGCTCCTGCTGGTCGGGGGTCGGCGTGTTGGACGACTCCTCAGGCGGGATGTGATCGCTGTTCTTCAGCCGGGGACGCGTCGGCAGGCCGTCGGTCTCCATGATGCCGTTGTAGCGCTGGGTCTGCACGCCGAAGGCGTCTCGCATCGAGCCGGCGACGATCCTGAGCTTGTTGTTGTCCATGGTGGAGAAGGCGGTGAGCATGACGAAGAAGCTCATCATCAGGCCCATCAGGTCGGCAAAGGTCACGAACCAGCCGTGACCGCCGCCATGTGCATCGCCACGTTTCTTCTTGGCCATCGCTCGAGTTTCCGCTTCGCCGCCGGCCTAACGATCAGGCCGGAACCGGCTCGCCCTCCTCGTGGCGATGTTTTTCCGGCAGATAGGCCAGCAGCATTTCCCGGACAAGCGTCGGACTCTTGGAGTCGCGGATCATCAGGATGCCGTCGATGATCAGCGTGCGGTTGGTCTCTTCGTCGAGCAGCTTGCCGTGCAGCTTGTCGGCGAGCGGCAGGCAGAACAGGTTCGCCACCAGCGCGCCATACAGCGTCGCGAGCAGCGCGGTCGCCATGAACGGGCCGAGCTTGGAAGGATCGGTCATGTTGGCGAACATCTGCACCATGCCGATCAGCGTGCCGATCATGCCGAAGGCCGGAGCGCAGTCGCCGATGGCGCGGTAGATCTTGCTGCCCTCGTCGAGATGCATCAGGAAATTGTCGCGGTCGCGCTCGAGGTTGTCGCGGATGAATTCGAGGTCGTAGCCGTCGGCGACGTAGCGGATGCCCTTGGCAAGGAAAGGCTCGTTGGTCTCGACCTTTTCCAGGCCGACCGGCCCCTGCTTGCGGGCGATCTCGGCGATGCGCGCCAGCTCGTCGACCAGGTCGCGGGCGGACAGCCGGCTCATGGTGAAGGCAAATTTGGCGCCGAGCGGAAGGCCGTGCAGGATGGCGGCAAGCGGAAAGCGGATCATGGTCGCGGCGATCGACCCACCGAAGATGATGATGGCGGCGTGCTCGCTGACGAAGATTTCGAGATCTCCGCCGAGCAGCATCATCGTCGCGATGACGATGATTCCGGCGACGAGACCTACGCCCGTCATGATATCCATGGGAGACTCCAACGCCTACGCTGCCAGCCGCCCATGCTGGACGGCCCGCGGCCCATTCGAGCCGCGTCGTCAGACCCTACGTTGGCGCAATTAAAGACGCGTAAAGGATAAACTTGGTCCCAGCCGGGATTCAGCAGATCCGGCGGCCAGATGCCCGCGAACGGCCGTTTTCGCAGGACAACATTGCAGCGTATCGTCCTGATTCAACATTCCGCTAACCATGCCGGCCCGACGCATCGCGATCGCCTCACCGGCAGGACGCCGGCCGCCAGGCCGCCAGCCCGATCATCGCTGCTTCCGCTTGGCGCGCTCAGCCATTATGTTTGGCTCCCGCATAACGAGGGAACAATGGCCGCAAAAGATCCGCTCAACTGGATGCTGTCGCAGGCGATCGACCAGCTCGCGCGCGCCGAGCGGCTGCACCAGCAGTTCTTCAGCCTGCACTCCGGTCCCCGCGAACCGTCATGGGAGCCGCCGGTCGACGTGTGGGAAACTGATGAGGAACTGCTCATTCTCGTTGCGCTGCCGGGCGTCGACCCCGACAGGGTCGAGGCCGTGATCGACGACGGATTGCTGATCATCGGAGGTCATCGCACGCTGCCGGCGGAGCTTCGCCACGCGCGGATTCACCGGCTCGAGCTGCCGCAAGGTCGGTTTGAACGCCGCATCGCGCTTCCTTCGGGACGTTTCGTCGTCAGCCGCTTCGCCATGAATGGCTGCATCGGCCTACGACTGGTCAAATCCGCCTAGAGCACCGTCATGCCCGTCAACGACCAAGCCGCCCCGGCGAACAAGCCGGCCCCTGTCGTGCCAATCCCGAGCGATGCCCTGATCATCGTCCCCGTCCGCAGCATCGTGCTGTTTCCCGGCATGGTCGCGCCGATCAGCATCGGCCGGCCCAAGTCGATCGCTGCCGCGCAGCAGGCGCTGCGCGAGCAGCGGCCGATCGGCATCCTGCTGCAGCGGAACCCGGAGGCGGACGATCCTGCTCCCGACGATCTCTTCCGGGTCCTGACGGTTGCCAACATCATCCGCTACATCACCGCGCAGGATGATACCCATCACATCATCTGTCAGGGCGTCCAGCGCGCCCGGGTGCTCGACTTCCTGCCCGGCACGCCGTTTCCGGCCGCGCGGGTCGTGCAGATCCCGGAGCCGACGACGACCTCGCCGGAGATCGAGGCCCGGTTCTTGAACCTGCAGCGCCAGGCGGTCGAGGCGGTGCAGTTGCTGCCGCAGGCGCCGCCGGAACTGGTCGCCGTGTTCCAGTCCACCACCTCTCCCAACACGCTTGCCGATCTCGCGACGTCCTACATGGACATCAAGCCGCAGGAGAAGCAGGAGATCCTGGAGACGGTCGACCTCGCGCAGCGGATGGAGAAGGTCTCGCGCCTCCTCGCCGAGCGGCTGGAGGTGCTGCGGCTGACCAACGAGATCGGCCAGAAGACCAAGGCCGCCTTCGACGAGCGCCAGCGTGAGGCGATCCTGCGCGAGCAGATGGCGACCATCCAGCGCCAGCTCGGCGAAGGGGACGGCAAAGCTCAGGAGGTCGCCGAGCTCACCGAAGCGATCACCAAGGCGCAGATGCCGCCCGAGGCGGAGAGCCAGGCGCGCAAGGAATTGCGCCGCTACGAGCGCATGCCGGAGGCGGCCGGCGAGGCCGGCATGGTGCGCAGCTATCTGGACTGGCTGATCGACCTGCCTTGGGCGCTGCCCGGGGAAAAGCCGATCGACATTCCCGAGGCGCGGCGCATCCTCGATGAGGACCATTTCGGCCTGGAGAAGATCAAGAGCCGGATCATCGAATATCTCGCCGTGCGCAAGCTCGCGCCACAGGGCAAGGCGCCGATCCTGTGCTTCGTCGGGCCGCCCGGCGTCGGCAAGACTTCGCTCGGCCAGTCGATCGCGCGCGCGATGAGCCGCCCGTTCGTCAGGGTCAGCCTCGGCGGCGTGCACGACGAGGCCGAGATCCGCGGCCACCGGCGCACCTATATCGGCGCGCTGCTGGGCAACATCATCCAGGGGATCAAGAAGGCCGGCGCGCGCAACTGCGTCATGATGCTGGACGAAATCGACAAGATGGGGCGTGGCATCCAGGGCGACCCGTCGGCGGCGATGCTCGAAGTGCTCGACCCCGAGCAGAACGGGACCTTCCGCGACAACTATCTCGCGGTGCCGTTCGACCTGTCGCGCGTGGTCTTCATCGCGACCGCCAACATGCTCGACACGATCCCCGGCCCGTTGCAGGACCGCATGGAGATCATCAGCCTGCCCGGCTACACCGAGGACGAGAAGCTCGAGATCGCCCGCCGCTATCTGGTCCGCCGCCAGCTCGAGGCCAACGGGCTGAAGGTAGAGCAAGTCGAGATCGATCCCGACGTGCTGCGGCTCATCATCAAGGGCTATACCCGCGAGGCCGGCGTGCGCTCGCTGGAGCGTGAGATCAGCAGGGTGCTGCGCCATGCGGCGGTGCAGATCGCCGATGGCAGCTCGACCCATGTCGACATCACGGCCAAGGACCTCACGGGCATCCTGGGCCAGCCCCGGTTCGAGGGCGAGATCGCGCTGCGCACCAGCGTTCCCGGCGTCGCGACCGGGCTCGCCTGGACGCCGGTCGGCGGCGACATCCTGTTCATCGAGGCGAGCCGGATACCCGGCAAGGGCGCCCTGATCCTCACCGGCCAGCTCGGCGACGTCATGCGCGAGAGCGCGCAGGCGGCGCTGACGCTGGTGAAGAGCCGTGCCGCCCAGCTCGGCATCGAGCCATCGATGCTGGAGCGGAACGACATCCACATCCACGTGCCGGCCGGCGCCACGCCGAAGGACGGGCCGAGCGCAGGGGTCGCGATGTTCACCGCGCTCGCTTCCCTGCTCACCAACCGCACGGTCAGAAACGACACCGCGATGACCGGCGAAATCTCGCTGCGCGGGCTCGTGCTGCCGGTCGGCGGCATCAAGGAGAAAGTGGTCGCCGCCGCCGCCGCAGGCCTGTGCCGTGTCATGCTGCCGGCACGCAACCGCCGCGACTACGACGACATCCCGCAAGGCGCGCGCGAGACGCTTGAATTCATCTGGCTCGAGCATGTCGACGACGCCGTCGCAGGCGCGCTCGACGAGGCGAAGCAGCCGGGATGATCCAACCCATCAGCTTGGAGCGGGCCCCGTCAGCTCGAGGCTCAGCGCACGCAGCCTTCGCCGGGCGGCGGCATCATAGGCCTGCGGGTTGGCCCGCGCCTCGTTCATGCCGTTGAAGAACAGTCCGGACTTGCCCGCGACATCGCCGCCGGCGACAAGGTGCAGGATCGCCGCGCCGCCTTGCTCCACCGTCGAGATCGGCGTGATGCCGCCGGCGCGCACCATGGTGGTGTTCATGTAGGTCGCCGGGTGCAGCGAGTTGACCGTGACGCCCTTATCTCTCAGCTCGGCGGCGAGATCGATGGTGAACATGACCTGCGCCAGCTTGCTCTGCGCATAGGCCCGCGTGCCGGAATAGTTCTTCGTGATCATCACGTCGTCGAAATCGATCGGATGCTGCCCGAGCGAGGCGACATTGACGATGCGGGAAGGCGCCGCCGCCGCGAGCAGCGGCAGCAGCCGATAGGCGAGCAGGAAGCCTGCGAGGTAGTTGATGGCGAAGCGCAGCTCGTGGCCATCGGCGCTGACCTGCCGCTGCGGCCCGTCGTTCTGCGAGCCGATGCCGGCATTGCTGACGAAGACGTCGAGCCGCCGATGATCGGCGGTCACGGCGTCGGCGAGCCGCCGCGCCGCGCCAAGCGACGCCAGATCGGCCGGGTAGAAGACCGGCGCCTCGCCGCCGTCGCGCCTGATCTCCTCGACCAGTGTTGCTGCGCGCGCAGCATCTCGGCCATGGATCAGGAGCTTGGCGCCCCGCCTGGCGAGCTCTCTCGCAACGTAGCGGCCGACGCCGTCGGTCGATCCCGTGATGAAGACGGTCTTGCCTTTCATGTCCATGGCAGCCTCGAGAAACTCAGTGAATCTCCGCCGAGCGCTTCAGCGCCTCCTTCAGCTTCTCCAAAGAGAAGTCCGGACTCCGCGCGATTTCCAGGATCGGCGCCTCGCGTCGGCCGCAAAGGTCGCAGGCTTCGGGCAATTTGGCTGCGATGTCGACCGGGATCACGATGGCGCCATGGCGGTCGGCATGGATCAGATCGTCCGACTTCACCGTCATGCCGGCGACGCGCACCTCGCCGCCGAAGCTCTCCGCATGCACCCAGGCGTGCGACGGGCCGATCGAGCCGGCGAGCGCCTGGAAGCCCGGCGCCCATTGATCGATGTCGCGGATCGAGCCGTCAGTGACGACGCCGAGGCAGCCGAGCGCCTTGTGCACGCTGCTCTGCACCTCGCCCCAGAACGCGCCATAACCAGCGTCGGCGCCGTCGATGTCCTGGATCACCGTGATGCGCGGGCCACGGCCGGTGCCGACATATTCGTAGTAGGCGAGCCGCCGCCTGGCCTGCTCCTCGGCGGCAAGTCCGGACTTCACCACCGAGCGAATGGTGACGGTACGGGCATAGCCGACGATCGGCGGCAGATTGGGGAACGGGCAGACCAGCGGCCTGGTCGTGTAACCGATCAGCCGCCGCTCGGGCGCCACGATCTCCATCGCGTTGCAGATCGTCGGCGTGTCATAGCGCGCCAGCGCTTCGAGAACGGATGGGGCGAGCGGCGCGGCGGTTTGGGTCACGGGCGTTTCTCCGGTTTCTTCGGATGCGGCTCCGCGGGACGCGCGAGCCGCATGACAGCCTTCGCCTATAGCCGAGATCGCCGTCGAACCCAACTCGTGGCCCGGCTGGAATCTATTGGCTCAGTGCAGCCGCTCCGGCCGCTCGTCGGGCGGCGGCGCGGCCGGAACGAGCGGCGCGGCCTGCCCGTCCTGCGGCGCCGCGCCGGGTGCTGCGCTTGCGGCCGCCGTCGCCACCTCGGCCTTGCGCTTCTGGTCGCGGTAGGACTTCCAGCCAAGGGGCAGGCTCAGGAGATAGAGCAACGCGCCTACCGAAAGAATGTACCAGGGATAGGCGACCAGCAGCGCGATGAAGAAGATCACCCCGACGAAGACCGGCAGCACCAGCTCCGGCGGAACGCGCATGCGCACGCTCTTGCCCGAAAATACCGGCAGGCGTGACACCATCAGGGCCGCGATCAGGAGCGTGAACACCGCCGTCAGCAGCGCCGGCGGCGTCGGGCAGCCGATGAAGACGAGATAGATCGGCAGCAGCACGGCGATCGCGCCGGCGGGCGCCGGCACGCCGGTGAAGTAGTTGCCGGCAAAGGCCGGCTTGTTGGGGTCGTCGATGCTGGCGTTGAAGCGCGCGAGCCTGAGGCCGCCACTGATGGCGTAGACCATCGCGGCGATCCAGCCGCCATTATGCAGCTCGTGCAGTTGCCAGAAATACAGGATCAGGCCGGGGGCGACGCCGAAATTGACGAAATCCGCGAGGCTGTCGAGCTCGGCGCCGAACTTAGACTGGCCCTTGATCATGCGCGCGATGCGCCCATCGATGCCGTCGAGCACCGCGGCGAACACGATCGCGCCGATGGCGAGCTCCATCCGCCCTTCGGTCGACAGCCGGATCGCGGTCAGCCCGGCGCAGATCGCGAGCAGCGTGATGAAGTTGGGAATCAGCAGCCGCACCGGGATCGGGCGAAACCGGCGGCGGCGCAATTCCGGGTAGCGGTCAAATGGCGTCATGGTGCGTCCAGATATAGCAAGCGAAGCCCTGCGCCGCCATCGCCGCGGCCATCCGGGCGGACAGTCTCACCGCCGGCTAATCGGCACGAAAGCTGCGGCCAGGATCGTTCAGCCTGAAATCGGCTAGAATGGTCTCCCCTGCGAGCGCGGTCTGGCCTTCCGACACCAGCGGCTTGCTGCCCTCCGGCAAATAGACGTCGAGCCGCGAGCCGAACCGGATGAGACCGAACCGCTCGCCGGCGCCGATCGCCTGCCCCTCGCGGACGAAGCAGACGATCCGTCGCGCCACGAGGCCGGCGATCTGGATCACGCCGATCCGGCCGTTCGCGGTGGAGATGACGAGCGAGTTGCGCTCATTGTCCTCGCTCGCCTTGTCGAGCTCGGCATTGATGAACTTGCCCGGCCGATAGGCGATGCGGTCGATCCGCCCCGCCGCCGGGCTGCGGTTGACGTGGCAGTTGAACACGCTCATGAAGATCGAGATGCGCGGCAGCGGACCGTCGCCAAGGCCCAGTTCGGCGGGCGGGATCGCCTGCGCGACCATTGAGATGCGGCCATCGGCGGGCGCCACCACGATGCCGTCGCGGATCGGCGTCACCCGCACCGGATCACGGAAGAACAGCGCGCACCAGAGGGTCAGCACCGTGCCGATCCAGCCGAGCGGCGACCACAGCCAGAACAGGATCAAGGTCACGAGCGCAAAACCCCCGATGAAGGGATAGCCTTCGGGATGAACAGGCGGAATCTGCGCGCGGATGGAATTTGCAATCGACATCGGCTGATCGTTCACTCGGTCGTCCCTTCCCCGTGGTGGGCGAGGAGGCTTCTCATACGCGGCTGCAACTATCCCAACCAGACCGATTGCGCCACACCCCTGGTCTATTCTCACTCCGCGGCGGCCTGCGTGGCGAGGTCATCCTCGACCGGCGGCGGCAGGCGGTTGGGCGCATCGCCGTCCTCGTCGACCCGCGCCAACCGTTCGCGCGCGGCCTCGGCCTCGCGCTGCCGGTTCCACATGCTGGCATAAAGCCCGTCTCTGGCCAGAAGTTGGCCATGGGTGCCGCGCTCGGCGATGCGGCCCTGATCGAGCACGATGATCTCATCGGCGCCCACGATGGTGGAGAGGCGGTGGGCGATGACGAGCGAGGTCCGGTTGCGCGAAACGCGGTCGAGCGCCTCCTTGATCTCGTGCTCGGTGTGGCTGTCGAGCGCCGAGGTTGCCTCGTCCAGCACCAGGATCGGCGGCGCCTTCAAGACCGTCCGCGCGATCGCCACCCGCTGCTTCTCGCCGCCGGACAGCTTCAGGCCCCGCTCGCCGACCTGGGTCTCGTAGCCCTTCGGCGACATCCGGATCAGCCCGTCGACCTGCGCGAGCCGCGCCGCCTCCTCGACCTCGGCATCGCCGGCGTCCCAGCGTCCGTAGCGAATGTTGTAGCGGATGGTGTCGTTGAACAGCACGGTGTCCTGCGGCACCATGCCGATCGCCGCGCGGAGCGACGACTGCGTGACCTCGCGGATGTCCTGGCCGTCGATCAGGATACGGCCATCCGAGACGTCATAGAGACGGAACAGCAGCCGCGAGATCGTCGACTTGCCGGCGCCCGAGGGGCCGACGATCGCGACCGTCTTGCCCGCGGGTACCTCGAAGCTCAGGCCCTTCAGGATCGGCCGGTCGGGCTCGTAGGCAAAGCGGACATCCTCGAACCGCACGCTGCCGGTGGATACCGCGAGCGGCTTGGCGCCCGGCACGTCCTTCACCTCGGGATCGCGCGCCAGCACGTCGAACATCTTCTCGATGTCGATGATCGCCTGCTTGATCTCGCGATAGACCATGCCCATGAAATTCAGGGGCACGTAGAGCTGGATCATCATCGAATTGATCAGCACGAAGTCGCCGACGGTATGGGTGCCGTTCCGGATGCCGAACGCGCACATCAGCATGGTCGCGGTGAGGCCCGCGGTGAAGATCAGCGCCTGCCCGGTGTTGAGCACCGCGAGCGAGGTGTAGGTTTTCACGCTGGCC
>NZ_JAFAVV010000546.1 GCF_019242285.1 Bradyrhizobium sp. | reverse complement strand
CTCGTGCGCCTCAACCCGAGAAGCCGGGCCGAATTCGCATTGTCGCCGAGAGCGTAGATCTGCCGCCCGAGCGGCAGATATCGCAATAGAAGCGCAATCAGCAGACAAAGCAGAACGGCGATCGTGGCCCCGAGCGGCAAGCCGTAGACGCGCCCGTAAGCGAGAAAGTTGAAGCCCCGAGGTACGCGGCCGACGGGCCCGAGCGCATAGAGGAGCGTCACGCCCTGTAGGATCGCGCCCATGCCCAACGTGACGATCAAAGGATGCACCCGCAAGATAATCACGAAGCAGGCGTTCAGGCAGCCGACCAAAGTTCCCAGCGCCAGTACGGCAATGACCACGGGGACGACGCGATCAGGGGTGTTGTCGATTAGCCCCGAAGTCAGGCAGGAGGCGAGGCTGATCAGGGATCCAACGGAAAGATCGATGCCGCCCGAGAGTATTGTCAGCGTTTGTCCAATGCTCACCAACGCCAGGTCGGTGGTCTGCTCGAACACGTTCAAAAAATTGCTGAAGCTCAAAAAACGGTCCGACACGATCGCGCCGATAGTGCAGACGGCCCCGATCAGAAGCAGCACGCCCGAAAGGCCTGCCATGTTCCGCAGCCAACGTGGCATCTCCATCAGGGCGACGTCAGAGCGGGTCACGCCGCGCGCTCACTGGTCGCGAGATGCAGGATGCTCTCCTGCGTGGCTTCGCGGCTTGCGAGCTCGCCGGTGATGCGGCCCTCGCGCATGACGATGATCCGATCCGCCATGCCGATGACTTCGGTCAATTCCGAGCTGATCATTAGGATCGCGACACCTGATTCGGCGAGTTTGCGCATGATGCGATAGATCTCAGCCTTGGCACCCACGTCGATCCCTCGCGTCGGCTCATCCAGGATCAGCACACTTTTGCAGATCCGCGCCCAGCGCGCGACTATGACCTTTTGCTGGTTCCCGCCGGACATGGTCGCGACCTTTGTCGCGGGTCCGCGGCAGACGATGCGATAGCGCTCGATCTCGCGCGCGGCGATTTCGGTTTCAAGCCTTCGGTCGATGAGCCCACGCCGTGTGACCTCGGACAATGAGGGCCCCGAGATGTTCGCCGCTATGTCGAGCAGCATCGCCAAGCCCTGCGATTTGCGATCCTCGGTGACCAGGCCCATCCCGAGCTGGATGGCGCTGGAGGGCGACATCGAGGTAAAGCGCCGGCCGGCCAAATGGATCGCACCGCTCCGGATCGGAGCCGCGCCGAACAGGCCAAGCGCCAGTTCCGAGCGTCCGGCCCCGACCATGCCGGCGAGCGCCACAATCTCGCCGGCCCTCAGTTCGATCGAGATTTCCCGAACGCGCTCGCCCACTGCGATGTTCTCGGTGCGCAGCACGGTCTTGCCCCTTGGCCCCTTAGTTGCCCCTGGGGGAAAGAGATCGCCGAGATCGCGGCCGACCATCATTGAGATTAGGCGCTCACGGGTAACGTCCGCGATGTCATGCGTTCCGACCAAACGGCCGTCTTTCAGCACAGTGACACGGTCGCAGATCGCAAAGACCTCATCCAGGCGATGGGAAATGAAAAGTACCGATACACCGCTGTCACGCAGGCGGCGGAGAAGATCGAATAGTGAGGTGACCTCGCGGCCGGCGATGACAGCTGTAGGCTCATCGAGTATCAGAAGCTTGACGTTACGCACCATCGCGCGGGCGATCTCGACCATCTGTTGATTGGCGACCGACAGGGAAGAAACAGTCGCGTCGACGTCGAGTGAGACACCAAGCTTTCGCAGCAGTTCCGTCGCCTCTCGCCGCGTCCGCGCATGATCGACAAGACCGAACCGGTTGCAACGCTCGTGGCCAACGAAGATGTTTTCCGCAACGGACAATTTCGGGAACAGCGCGAATTCCTGATAGACGACGTGGATGCCACTGTGCTTGGCGTCGCGCGGCGAAGACCAGCGTGCCGGTGTTCCGGCAAAACCGATCTCGCCTTCATCCGGGGCGTAGGCTCCAGCGACGATCTTGATCAGCGTCGACTTGCCGGCGCCGTTTTCACCAACCAGCCCATGAATCTCTCCCGATCGAACCTCGAGGTTCACGCCGGAGAGGGCGCGAACGCCTGGAAAGCTTTTCGAGATGGCTTCAAGCGTCAGCATGGACGGCTTGCGCTTCGCCCGCACTCCGGCGATCGCGCCGGCCCGCGGGCAGACACGCGATCAGTGAGGAAAGTCGATCTTGAACGTGCTCGGATTGTAGCCTGGACCCATGCCACCCGATACCAGCATATCGTCGGGACCGTCCGGGACGACGTGCTGTTCGACATACATGTCGGGGTGTGGGATCGATGGCGTCTCGTCGCCGTGCGTCAGTACGACGTTGCTGTTGATGGTGTAAATACAGGGAACGGACGCTCCCGACAGGACTTTCAGAGCAACTTCCAAGGCGACGCCCATCATGGCTGGAGGATAGTCGATGTCGAGTAGCGGGAATTTATCCTTGAGCGCCATCTTCATCGGCCCGTTCATGTCGGCCGAGGTGATAGGAGGGATCTCGTTACCCTTCCAGCCTGCCTCCAGGAAGGCCTCGATGGCGCCGGGCACCTGCAAACCATGCGGCGCGAACACCGCGTTGATGTTGTGGCCGTATTTGGCGATCATCGCCTGCATCACCTGCTTGCCCTTCACCGGGCTCCAATCGGAGTAGACGGTGTCCAGGATCTTGATGTCGGGATAGGCGCCGAACACTTGCATCGCTGGCTTGACGCGATTTTCGTTTGGGCTCGAACCCGCTTGTCCACCGAGAATGATGACATTGCCCTTGCCGTGCAGCTTCTCGACGATCCACTGCGCGAAAAGGCGGCCCATCATTGCATCCGAAGCGGTGACGAAGGTGACAAAGTTATCGGAATCGACGCGGCGGTCGACCATGACGACGGGAATGCCGCGCTCGGTGA
This sequence comes from Bradyrhizobium sp., assembly GCF_019242285.1. Taxonomy (GTDB): domain Bacteria; phylum Pseudomonadota; class Alphaproteobacteria; order Rhizobiales; family Xanthobacteraceae; genus Bradyrhizobium. The sequence goes on along the minus strand of NZ_JAFAVV010000546.1, from coordinate 997 downwards.
CCTGTGTGACGGCGGGGTCGAGCGCCTGCGAGGTGTTGGCGCTGACGATCAGGAGGTCGACGCCGCGAGAGACGAGATCCTGAATATCCGCGACCTGCTTGGCGTCGTCGTGACCGGCGTCTGTGATCAGGAGCTTCTTGACCACGTCGGCATGATCATGCGCGGCTTTCTCCAGCGAATGTAGCCCCACTACACGCCAGCTGTCGCCAAGGCCCGCATTGGCAAATCCGATGACATAGGGAGGAGCTTTCTTGAATTTTGAGGTGTCTCGAATGCAGACATCCAGCGCCGGATTGAAAAGGAATGTGCGCGGTGCACCCGCATACTGCGCGTTTGCGGGCGTCGGTGCGGCCGCTGCAAGACAAGCCAGCGACAGGCAACTCGCGATGATCGCCTTCATTTCAGGTTCCTTCCCTTGTGCCTTGGTTGCTTCTTGCGGCGACTTGATCGTCGCTCTTGGCCAGCCGGCCCGCATCAGAAAGTCGTGGCAGAACGACGCTCAAAAATGCGTCGATACAAGTATCTTCAGCTTATCGTTGGTGGGCGCGGTAAGTACGTCGAAGCCCTTGGCGATGACATCCTCGGCGCGAATGCGGCCATCGATGATCTTCGAGATTGGCAGCTTGCCGGATTCGACCAGGCCGATGATACGCGGCCACATGGTGATCGGGTAACACCAGGTCGCCTCGATGGTGATGTCCTTCAGCGCCCACAGCATTGGATCGGTCGAGGCTTTGCCGACGTGAAGGCCAGCCTGGACGACAGTGCCGCGGCGGCGTACCGCCTCGACGCAGGTGTTGAGCGCGTTCTCATTGCCCACGCATTCGATGGCGATGTCGACGCCGACATTTTCCTCCGTTTGGGCCTTGACGTTCGCGACGACGTCGTCGCTCTTGGGATCATAGACGCCGGCGCAGATGTCCCAGCTTTCAATAGTTCGACGCCGCGACTCGTTGGGTTCTGAGACAAAAATTTTTGCAGCACCCGCAGCGTGTGC
>NZ_JAFAVV010000521.1 GCF_019242285.1 Bradyrhizobium sp. | reverse complement strand
CTGGCGGACCATTTCCTTCGCCATCGCGGGCAGGTCGGGCGCTGATGCTTAGCTAATGGCTTTGAATTGTATCGCGTTGCGACAAACTCGGTTCACCTCTCCCCGCCGGGAAGACGTCGGATCGCATCGCCAGATGCCGAACGATAGACTGTAGCCCCTCACCCGGCGCTTCGCGCCGACCTCTCCCGAAGGAGAGGTGGGCACCGCCGTCCGAACGGGCATTCAAGCCAAATTCGCTTAAGTGAGCTTGGCTCTGCCCCGCGATTAGCCCGACGTGCCCATGATGTAGGGCTTCAGCAGTCCATAGAGCATTGCGTGCGTCGGCGTCGGCACGCCGAGCTGGCGGCCGAACTCGACGACCTTGCCGCTGAGCCAGGGCAGTTCGAGCCGGTTGCCGCGCTCGAGATCGAGCGCCATCGAGGCCTTCATGGCCGGCGGGATGTGACCGATGAAGGCGAGCGTCCGGTCGAGAGCGTCTTCCGGCAGCGCGACTTTTGCGGCGCGACCGAGCTCGATCACTTCCTTGACGGCGGCGATGAAGATCGGCCGGATGTCGGGATCGTCGCGGAGCCGGCCGATCGGCTGCCGCGTCGCCGCCGTGAGGCTGGCATTGGTCGTGAGCGCGATGAATTTCATCCACAGCTCGGTCTGAATCTCTTCGCTCAGCGTCGCGTCGAAGCTGGCCTTGCCGCACAGCGCCAGGAAGTCCTCGGCCCGCCGGCTGCGCCTGCCATCGAGCTCCCCAAAGATCATCCGCATGAAGGTGCCGACCTGGACGATCACGCCGGGCCTGACGATCGAGGCGCTGATCTGCGCCACGCCCCCCATCACCGCCTCGCGCCCGAGGATCGGGATCAGCCGCTCGGCGGCGTCGATGCCGTTCTGGAGCGGGATCACCGCGGTCATAGGGCCGACCAGCGGCTTGATCTGAGCGCCCGCGCTCTCGACGTCCCACAGCTTGACGCAGAACAGCACGATATCGACCTCGCCGATGCTTGCGGGATCGTCGGTGGCCTGGGTGGGCACCAGATGGGTCTCGCCGCGGCCGCCCTCGATCCTGAGGCCGGTGTTCTTCATCGCCGTCAGATGGGCGCCGCGTGCGACGAAGGTGACATCCGCGCCGGCCTTCGCCAGCGCTGCACCGAAACCGCCGCCCACGCCACCTGCACCGACCACCGCAATCCGCATCCAAACCTCCTGCAATCGGCTCCGATCCACGGCATCCCGTTTCCTTGACTTCACCCGGATGCCGGCCAAACGCAACGGCTTTATGTCACCTTGACGGCGCGGTCGTTCGGCGACTAATGGCGCCATGGATGAGCGCGCTATTCAAGAGCTCAGGGAATGGCTGATCGATGGCGCACGGTCGGCGCCGATGTCGCCGGAGTTCCTGCGCCAGGTCTGCGAACGGGTGGTCGCGGCGGGCATATCGCTCTGGCGTGTCGCCGCCTTCGTGCGGACCCTGCATCCCGACGTCTATGGGCGCCGTTTCCTCTGGCGTCCGGGAGCGGAGGTGGTGGTCACGTCCGCCGATCTCGACATCGAGGAGTCGCCGGACTTCATCAACAACCCGGTCGGGATCGTCTATCGCAGCGGCAGGGAGCTTCGATATCGTCTCGACGATCCCGAGAGCCAACACGTCCCGTTTCTCGACGAGATGCGCGCCGAAGGCGCAACCGACTACATCGCGCTGCCGCTCAAATTCACCGACGGATCGATTCATGTCGTGAGCTGGACCACCCGGCAAGACGGCGGTTTCACCGAGCAGCAACTCGCGGCGTTGCGGTCGATCATTCCGCCGTTTTCGCTGTTGGGTGAGATTTTTGCGCTCCGCCGCACGGCGGCGTCGCTGCTCGACACCTATGTCGGCAACCAGGCCGGTGAGCGCATCATGGCCGGCCAGATTCGGCGCGGACATGCGGAAGCGATGCAAGCCGCGATCTGGCTGTCGGATCTGCGCGGCTTCACCGCGCTGTCCGACCGGCTCTCGCCCGAGATCGTCGTCGACATCCTGAACCGCTATTTCGATTGTCAGGTGCCCGCGATCCGCCAGCATGGCGGCGAGATCCTGAAGTTCATGGGCGACGGATTGCTCGCGGTGTTCCCGATCGCGAAGGAGGGTGATCATCTCGGCGAGGTATGCGGCCGGGTGGTGGCCGCGGCGCGCCTCGCGCGTGCCAACGTGCTCGACATGCATTATCCGAACGGGGAGGCGATCGAGCGTTTCCGTTTTGGCGTGGCGCTGCATATCGGCAGCGTGCTGTTCGGCAATATCGGCGGCTCCAACCGGCTCGATTTCACCTGCATCGGGCCTGCGGTCAACCTCGCGGCGCGGCTCGAGAAGCTCACCAGTCGCCTGCATCGAATCGTGGTGGCGTCGGAGGCCTTTGCCGGGTCCTGCGGCGCCGACTTCGTCGATCTCGGCGAGTTTCCGATCGCCGGCTTCGCGGCAGCCCAGCGGGTGTTCGGCCTGCGCGACGAGATGACGAGCTGAAGTGCGCTCCCTCTCTCCGTTCCTGAACGGGGGGAGGGAGCCGAACTGCATCGCATCTAGTGCCCGACCACGACCTCGCTGATCTGGATCACCGGCGTCAGGTCGGTGTAGTTCGGAATGTCGCCCAGGATCTCCTGGGCGTGGGCGCCCATGCCGGCCTGGAAGGCCTCGACCGAGTCGCAGAAGATGTGGCACATGCCGACATAGGTCGCCGGTGCGCCGGGCGCGCCGCCCGCAAGACCCTTGTCGACGGTGTAGTATTTGCAAGCGTCGCCGAGCCGGGCCTTCACCAGCGGCATGTGCTTGTCGCGGTAGTAGTCGTGGTCGAAGCGCGCGCCGGGCTGGTTCGGATACATCACGCTCACCTTGATCATGTCGTCCTCCCTCGCTGGATGATCACCGGTTGACTCCGGCTGGTCTCACTCTGCGTCGGTTTTGCCGGGCCAGCAAGAGGGGCCGCCCTCAAGCGGCGGACATGGCGTAGATGCGCTCGTCATAGAGGGCGCCGATCATCGGTGACAGCTTGGCGCGAAAATCCCGCGTGTGCGCCGCCATCACATGCGCTTCGAAGGCGTTCATGTCGGCCCATGTCTCGATCACCGTGAAATGGTTCTTGCGGTTGGCCTGCCGCAGCACGTCGTAACCGAGATTGCCGCTTTCTTTCGTCGTAGAATCGAACATCGCGCCGAGCAGGGACGCCGCCTCGTCGGCGAATGGTGGCGTCACATCGACATGCGTCACCACGTATACTGTTCCGAGCGGTGACTTGCTCTTGGCGTCCCACGCCCGCATCGCGCCGAGCAGGCGCGGATCGCAGGGCGCGGCCTGGATGGCCTCGAGCTTCCCGCGAAGCTCCGTTGTGCCCGGAGCCTTGTCGTTGCCGTCGAGGGCAGCCTGGTCCTGCCAGGCCTCCACGAGCACGAAGCGGTTGGGGCGGCCGCTCTCGCGCAGCAGGTCAAATCGCAGGTTGCCCGCCGCGCGCTGGCCGGCCTCGCGGGTTGCTGCGAGAAGCGCCGTCGCGGAAGCATGCTCGCCTGGCGCCACCTCGCAATAGGTAACGCGGTAGATCGCATCGCTCTGCGCCCGGGCCGTTCCGCCACAGGCGATCGCGACGAGGAGCACGGCGGCAAGGAGTTGTGAGGTCGCTGCGCGGATGCGCGCTGGTTTGCGGCAGGCTGACGGCGTCGGTCGCATCACTCCTCCGGCTCGGTCGTGAACAGCAGCGGGTAGCCCTTGGCGCGGCCGGCGTCGGTGGCACGGGTAGCCTTGGTCTCGGCGACGTCCTTGGTAAAGACGGCGACGACGCAGACGCCGAGCCGGTGCGCGGTGATCATCACCTTGTAGGCCTGATCGTCGGTCATGCGGAATTCTCCCTTCAGGACGGTGACGACGAATTCGCGCGGCGTATAGTCGTCGTTGACCAGGATGACCTTGTGCAGGCGCGGCCGTTCGACCTTGGTCCGCACCTTGGTCCTGGGTTTGGTGACGGTATCGGCCATATCTGCACTTTCCGAAGTCTGCACTTTCCGAAGTTCGCGATCCAGCAGCCAACTCGAAGGATACCGTCTCCGGGCCAACTCGGGAACCGGCTGTTTGCGATGGCTTCATTGCATCTGCGGCGTTCAAAGCATGAGGTGCGCCGATTGCCTGTTTGCGCAGCGGCGCTTGCCTGGCCGATGCCGACCGGCGGCTTCGCGCTAACTGGAATGTGAAGGCTGAATTGCGTTCGCGCTTTGCACAGCCTCATTTGCATGTCACCATCCGTTCACACGATGGAGGTCGGCTCATGCGCTGGTTTGTCTCGATCGGGGCGGTGCTTGTCGCGGGCGCGATGGCCGGTGGCGACGTCGCCGCGAACGCGACGCCGGCGCCGAAGGCCGAGGCGGCCCGGCAGATCGCCGCCGACGGAGACAACCAGGCAACCGTCGATGTCGAATTGATCCTGGCCGTCGACGTCTCCTACTCGATGGACATGGACGAACTCGCCGTGCAGCGCGAGGGTTACGCGCAGGCCATCGTCTCCAAGGAATTCCTGCAGGCGCTGAAAACCGGCCCGAACGGCAAGGTGTCGATCACCTATTTCGAATGGGCCGCGTCCAGCGATCAGAAGATCATCATCCCCTGGCGCGTCATCGACGGGCCTGAGACAGCGGATGCCGTCGCCAACGAGATCCTCAAGACTCCGATCCGTCGCGCCTCGCGCACCTCGATCTCCGGCGCGATCTATTTCGCGATGCCGCTGTTCGACCAGGATCCCTATCACGGCCTGCGCCGTGTCATCGACATTTCCGGCGACGGCCCCAACAACAACGGTACGCCGGTGACGATCGCGCGTGACGAGGCGCTGTCGAAGGGCATCGTCATCAACGGCCTGCCGATCATGGTGAAGGAGCCGTCCTATTCGACCATGGATATCGACAATCTCGACTGGTACTACGAAGATTGCGTCATCGGCGGCCGCGGCTCTTTCGTGGTGGCGATCAAGGACCGCGAGAGGTTCAAGGAAGCGATTCGCACCAAGCTCCTGCTCGAGGTGGCCGGCCGCCCGCCGGACCGGCCCTCGGTCGTCCCGGTCGCCGACAAGGAGCCGCGGGTGCCCTGCACCATCGGCGAGAAAATCTGGCAGGACCGTTGGGGACGTTAGCGCAGGCAGCGAGCGATTTGCCCCACCCCGGTCACGCCCGGCCTTAACCGCCCGTTAATACTTGGCTGGCCTGATCGGCGAAGGCTCGCATTGACCCCGCGTCAGGCGGCACGCTTCGACAGGACGCTTTGGACCGATGGCGGCGATATCCATTCCCAGCGGCAGCCAGATTTCGCCGGCGACCGAACGGACCTATCACCAGAGCAATCTGATCGGTGATTGGAAGGGGGTTTGGTCGTCGAAGGACCATCAGTTCGTCGAGTTCAAGGTCGTCAACATCCGCGGCGCCAAGGCTCAGGTCGAATACACTCACAACGGACATACGGAACGCGGCCTTGCCGACGTCGATGGCGCGACCATCACCTTCGGCGATGTCACGATCGGTACCAAGGATGGAAAGAATGCCGCGCTGGAATTCTCGGTGAGCGGCGCGACAAAGTCCGCGATCCTCGCCAAGGTGGACACAGCAGCCGACCAGAACAAGCTGGTCGGCAGCTGGAGCGGATTCTCATCGGCCAACGGCCAGAGCGCATTCTTCCAGGTCGTCTCCATCGATGGGCGGGATGCGCAGGTGAAATTCACCGCCAACGGCGGTGCGATGCAGTCCGGCGCCGGCATCGTATCCAAGAACTCCGTCATGTTCGGCAGCAAGGCGACGTTTACGTCCGACGACGGACAGACCGGGAAGATCATTTTCCAGGCCGGGCACAGCACCTATGCCGTGCCGGTGACCAAGAACAAGGCGACGAGCACGTCGTCCTCCGCCGTGAACAAGGTGGTTTGACTCAAGCCAGGGTTACGCCGATCAGCGCGGGCAGGATGCGTTGCAGCAGTGGATCAGGTCGCATCTGGCTCTTCCTCACGGCTTGATGCCAATATTGTGTCTCAGCGGCAACACCCAAGAGGAAAACAGATGCCTCTTCACGCCCTCGGTTGTACCCAGCCACGGTTTCGCCGCCATCGGCTGTCGCTCTTTCGCCCGGCTGGGGGTGGAGGCGATACATCATGCCTTTTGACAGCCGCGCCAGCATTTCTGGCGTCGAGAATACGATAGATGCGTTTTGTGCCGGTGGGCCCGGAAGCCGGCAGAATGTCATTCGGATCATTGCATTGGCGCTCGCTTCGGCGTCGCTGGCCGCTTGCGCGCAGTCCTCCGTCGTCAGCCAGCGCTCGGGATTCTATGCGCCGACGCGACAGGCGTCCGTCCAGCGCCACCAAGGTTTCCGCTTTGCATCGGCCCCGGCGCATGAGTCGGTGGTGCGACGGCACGAGCCGTCGTCGGCCAGCGCGACGACGACGCCCCACGTGGCGTCGCGGGGAATGGCCAGCTTCTATACCGAGGGTACCAGGACCGCGAGCGGCGAGAAATTCGACTCGCACGAGATGACTGCGGCGCATCCGAGCCTGCCGTTCGGCAC